>BTQV01000055.1:0-8418 GCA_036986055.1 Thermodesulfobacteriota bacterium | reverse complement strand
CTCGAGTTCCTGCCCAACTCCCCGACCCTCATGAACGCCGGCAGGAGGCTCGGCCAGCTCGCGGCCTGTTTCGTCCTGCCTGTTGAGGATTCCCTCGAGTCCATCTTCGAGGCCGTAAAGGAGACGGCCATAATACACCAGTCAGGCGGGGGCACTGGGTTTTCCTTCAGCCGCCTGAGGCCCGCCAACGACCTGGTGGGCTCCACGGGAGGCGTGGCGAGCGGCCCCGTTTCCTTCATGAGGGTCTTTAACGCCGCCACAGAGGCGATAAAGCAGGGCGGGACGAGGCGTGGGGCCAACATGGGGGTGCTCCGTGTGGACCATCCCGACATAGTGGAGTTCATAACGGCAAAGCAGGACCCCACGGAGTTCGTCAACTTCAACCTCTCTGTGGCCCTGACCGACGCCTTTATGGAGGCCCTTGAAAAGGGGGCCGAATTTCCGCTCATAAACCCGAGGACGAGCAGGACCGTGGCCATGAAAAAGGCCGCGGAAGTCTTTGACCTTATCGTTGAGTGCGCCTGGAAGAGCGGTGAGCCGGGGGTGCTCTTCATAGACAGGATAAACGAAAAAAACCCCACCCCACTTGTGGGCGAGTTCGAGGCCACCAACCCCTGCGGTGAGCAGCCGCTGCTGGCTTACGAGCCATGCAACCTCGGCTCCGTTAACCTCGCCGGGATGGTCGTTAAAAAAGACGGCGCATATGGGATAGACTTCAAGAGGCTTGAAAATACGGTGCGCCTCGCCGTCCGGTTCCTGGACGACGTGATAGACGCTGGCCGCTACCCCGTCCCTCAAATAGAGGCCATGGCAAAGGGCAACAGGAAGATAGGGCTCGGCGTAATGGGTTTCGCCGACTTGCTCGCGAGGCTCCGTATAGTCTACGGGAGCGGGCGGAGCCTTGAGACGGCTGAAAAGGTTATGGAGTTTATACATGGGACCGCCTGGGAAGAATCGCAACGGCTTGCTTCGGAGAGGGGGCCTTTCCCCAATATAAAGGGGAGCGTATTCGGTAAACCCGGCTCTGCGCCTGTGCGTAACGCCACTGTAACGACTATAGCGCCTACCGGCACATTAAGCATAATCGCGGGGTGTTCCTCGGGTATAGAGCCGTTCTTTTCCTTGAGTTACACCCGCCGGGTACTGGACGGCGTGGAGATACCAGAGGTAAACCCACTCGTTGAAGAGGCGGCCCGCGACGAGGGTTTTTATTCTCCCGAACTAATAGACTTCATCTCGGCGGGAGGGGATATAAAGGAGCGAGGGGACGTGCCCGAGGAGATTAGGAAGGTTTTCGTGACGGCCTTTGACATACCCCCTGAGGTCCACGTAAGGATGCAGGCGGCCTTTCAGAAATATACGGACAACGCCGTCTCAAAGACGATAAACCTCCCCGAAGACTCAAGTACCGAAGACGTGAAAGAGGCATTCAGGCTCGCCTACAAGCTGGGGTGCAAGGGCGTCACCGCCTACAGGACTGGCTCAAGGGCCGGTCAGGTGCTTACGTGCAGAAGCCCGCTGTACTGTTGAATGACGCCGGAGTTACGCGTAGAAGGGTAAAGAGAAACTCGAAGGCGTAGCCGTGGGGCAATTTTTTTGGACAATCCCCTTGAAATCTGGTAAAAACGCATTCTACTACGACAAGGAGTTGAACTTATGAAGATATCGCCGTCAATACTCTCGGCGGACTTTACGAGGCTCGGCGAGGAACTCAAGGATATCGAAGAGGCCGGGGCCGACTATGTGCACGTCGACGTCATGGACGGCAGGTTCGTGCCCAATATCACCATAGGCCCCTTTGTGGTAAAGGCGATAAGGTCCGCCACGAAACTTCCCCTCGACGTCCACCTGATGATAGAGGAGCCCGAGAGGTTTATCATGGATTTCATCGAGGCCGGCAGTTCCGTCATAACCGTCCACGCCGAGGCGACTAAACACCTCCACAAGGTAGTGCAGATGATCAAGGAGGGCGGCGCGAGGGCCGGTGTCTCCATAAATCCGGCAACGCCTGTGGCCGCCCTCGACGTTATCGTCGACGATGTTGACCTCGTCCTCGTCATGAGCGTAAACCCCGGTTTCAGCGGGCAGGGTTTTATCCCCGGAAGCCTCAAGAAGATTAAAGAGGTAAGGCGCATCTTCTCCGAGAGGGGTCTTAAGGCCGAACTCGAGGTCGACGGCGGCATAAGGGTTGATAATATAAAAGACGCGGCCCTTGCCGGGGCCGACGTCTTCGTCTCCGGTTCCGCCGTCTTCGGCGCCCCTCCTTACAGGGAGACGATAAAGAGGATGCGCGAAGAACTCTCAAGCGTTCCTCTTTAGAAGCGGTCCTTGGATTTTTAATCAAGAAAAACTGGAAAAATTCCCATAGGATGTTACAATCCGTAAAGTTGCCCCATCCCCGAATCTGCAACCATCCGGAAAACTCACCTTAAGTAAAATCTTATTCCCTTTCCGACGCCGGTAAAGAGCGCCGGCGCACTACTTTATCTTTATGATTGGACGCAACGGCGGGATAAAGATTTTTCTCCTCACAAGCCCTCCTGAAGGCCCTATCACCACGAAACGCATCGCAAGGCAGGCCTCAGGAGAGAAAGCGATGCAGCCTTTGCCGGAATTGTCTAAAAAAATATTCAGTTCCCCGCGTGGTATCGCCTTAACGGGCGTCATCATTGCCGTCATATTCTGGCTTTACGAATCGTACCTCCACCCCTATATCTTCAGAATGGGGTCCGGCGCAAACCCGGTCTGGCCCCGCTTACATGCGCAATGGCTCCACGTTGTTATCGTATCCATTATCATATTCTTCAGTTTCTACGTACAGTTTGCCGTGATCAGGTTGAGAGAGGCGAAACAGAGGCTCAAGAACTACATGGATGTCTCGGGGACTGTTTTCGTGGCCCTCGACGAGGATTGCAAGGTCTCCTTCATAAACAGGTACGGATGCGAGGTCCTCGGCTACGGTGAAGAAGATGTCCTCGGGAGGGACTGGTGCGCGAATTTTCTTCCCGAAAGGTTGAGAGAGGACATGGCCGTGGTCTTTAACTCCCTCAAGTCCGGCCGCGAGGGGGCTTTCGAATTCCACGAGAACCACATCGTCACCAGGGGCGGGGAAGAGAGGTTTCTCCTGTGGCATAACGCTGTCTTGAGGGACAGCCGGGGCAAGTTTACCGGTACGGTCAGTTCCGGCATGGATATTACCGATAAGAGAAGGATGGAAGAGAAACTGAGAGAAAAACTCCTTGAGCTCGAGAGATTCAGGAAAGCCACCGTGGACAGGGAGTTCAGGATCAGGGAGATGAAGGAAGAGAATATCCGTTTAAAGGCGGAGTCGGCCGGGCCCGATTCCTTCCGTAAACGCGTTCCCGACAAACCCAGGGGCGCGTAGCGGGAAAGGTGCGGCAAAGAGGGGAAGTATGTCGATAAGGATAAGGACGAAGATACTCATAAGCTTCGGCTCCGTCGGCCTCGTCATGTTCCTGCTTGTTGCTGTAATCTTTTACGAAAAGACCATACTGTTCAACGAGTTGACGACCTTCGAGGGTGAGATGGAGTTGGTCAAGGGGCTCGCCGACCTGCAACTCGCTCTCGACAGGGTGCTCATGCCGCCGAACTTTTATCTCAGCACAGGCGATGTGGGAGAGTTGGAGAGGTTCAAGTCCCTTACAGAGGAGACGGAGAAGGCGCTTATAACCATCGAGGCCGCCGCCGGGCGGAGCCCCGAGAGGACGGCCCTCTACAGGAATACGGTAGCGAGGTACGGGGAGCTTAAAAGGCTTTCTCAGGAGTTGTTCGCCATACAAGACCCTGTGGGGAACAAAAAAGGCGTAATGCTCATGAGGCGCCTCGACGCTCTTTCACAGGACATAATAATAAACTACCTGGACAGGCTCATCGATTTTGAGAAGGAGGATATTAAAAGGATGACAGTCGAGTCCACCGCTTCCATGAGAAAGGTGGACATCTTCATCCTCGCAGGCGTCATTACCGCCGTGGCGCTTTTTTTGTTCTTCACCCTCTACCTTTTCCGTTCCATCTTGAGGCCCATACTCGAATTCAGGAAGGGGGCCAAGAAGCTCGGCGAGGATCTCGACTACAGGATAGAGATAAGGGACGGCGTGGAGATAAACCTCCTCGCCAAGGAATTCAACAAGATGGGAGACAGGCTTAAGAATCTCTACACGGACCTCGAGAAGAAGGTGGACGAGAGGACGAGGGAGCTCAAAGGCCTGAACGCGGCCTTAAAGCAACTCTCCATAACCGACGGCCTTACGGGCCTGTATAACCACAAGTATTTCTACGACAAGTTGACTGAAGAGATAAGAAGGACGGAGCGTTACGGCAGGGCGCTGTCTCTCATAATGATTGATATAGACCATTTCAAGAAGTTTAACGACACAAACGGCCATCCCGAGGGCGATAGGCTCCTGAGGTCTTTTACAACCTGCCTTAAAGAGAATGTGCGCGCAGAGGACGTGGTGGCGAGATACGGCGGCGAGGAGTTCGCCGTAATTCTTCCTGAGACGGAAAAGCAAGGTGCGACGATGCTCGCCGAGAGGCTTAAGAAGGCCGTGGCTGAAAGGGATTTTCCACACAGCGATACACAGCCAGGTGGAGTACTTACCATAAGCCTCGGTGTGGCCACTTTCACTGAAGACGGCGACAGCGCCGATACCCTCGTAAAAGCGGCCGACGACGCCCTTTACAGGGCAAAGGAGAAGGGCAGGAACAGGGTCGAGGCGGCGGGGCGGACCAAGACAAGCCCGGCAATAGATAGCGGTCTTTGAGAGGGGGCTTAAGGCTGGCGGCCGGTATATAAGCGGTGTTAATGATTGCGGGATAGAAGGGGAGAAAATGGAAGATATTCACAAGGAATGTTTGATGGCCCTTGAAACGTCGCTCGACGCCATCGTCTCAGTTGACGGCACGGCGAGGATAAGGGTATGGAACCTGGCGGCCGTGCGGGTCTTCGGGTACCCCAAAGAGGAGGCCCTGGGCATGCCCGTGGAAAAGATAATCCCCGAGCAATACAGGGAGAGGTTCAGGGAGGGTTTTAAAAGGTTTGTTAATACCGGAGAAGGCCCGCTTGTGGGCAGTGCCACTGAAATGGAGGGGCTCAGGAAGGACGGGTCAATAGTCCCGGTGGAGATAACCATCGCGTCATTGCGTGTCAACGGCTGGCAGGCCACGGCCGTCATAAGGGACATATCCGGGAGAAAAAAACTCGAAGACGAACTCAAGTTGAGGGTCGATGAGACGGAGAGGCTCAATAAACTCATGGTGGGGAGGGAACTGAAGATGGGGGAGATGAAAAGAGAGATAGAGAGGCTCAAGGCCATAATAGAAGGCGCGTCAAAGGGAGAAGAGGGATAGAGATGAAAAACCCGGCAGATGACACTTGCGGGTCTGACAAGTTAAGGTCCCTTGAGAGGGAACTCGAGGAGACGTTGCTGCGCGAGGCCGAACTCGAGGAGACGCGCAGGGCCATGCTCTATCTCCTCGAGGACGTGAACGAGGTGAACGAGGCCGTAAAAAAGAGCAAAAAAGATATCGAGACCATCTTCGACGGCATCATCTCCCCCATCTTCATCCACGACCATGAGATGAGAGTTTTGAGATGCAACGAGGCCTACAGGAGGGCCGCCGGGTTGCCTTTCAGGGAGATAGTGGGCAAAAGATATTACGAGGTCTTCCCTAAACTCGACGCCCCCACAGGGGCCTGTATAAAGAGCATGAAGGGCGCCCGCGCAAGGATGGCCGCAGAAGAACTCGTCCACGTCGCGCCCCTGGACAGGATATACAAGGACAGGTCATACGCCCTTGAGACCAAATCAGGGGGGTTCGAGTTCCTCCACTTCATGGACGACGTGACAGACGTGGAGAGGGCCAAGGAGAAGGAGAGGCTCATCTATGAACTGGGCGGGAAGATAGCGGAGAACATGGACCTCGACTACAGGCTCAACGAGATATGCGCCACCGTCGTAAGTCTCGGCTACTCTGCGGCGTGGATAGGGGAGTTCGACGATAAAAAGGGAGGCATGTCGGCAATGGCGTTAAAGACGGCCCCCGGGGCCGCGTCCGGTTGTCCCTGTCTCGCCGATCCCTCGCACTGCCCGGGCCCGGCCCTCGAGGTCTTTAACTCAGGGAAGCCGCGGGTTATGAACAACCTGACGCATAAAGAAGTTAACGCCCCGCCGTCAGCCCTCCCCGCTTCCCCGGTCTGTTCTGCGGCGGCCTTTCCCATAAAGGACGGCGAGAGGGTCCGCGGTGTCTTGAACGTCTGCCACAGAGGTGAGGTATTCCCCGAAAGTGAGGTCGCGTTCTTAAAGACCTTTTCAGGGCATGCGTCGAGTTACATAAAGAACGCGCTCCTCTTCAAGGAGGTGGGGGAGTACGCCGAGAGGGTTAAAAAAGAGATGGCGCTCAATAAAAACCTCCTCGACCTCTCCGAGGCCACGGCCGAGACCTCCGACCTCGAGAGTTTCATGGAGAAGGCCGTAGGGTGCGTGAGGATGTTGACGGACTGCGACACGGTGCTTTCATACCTCTGGGACGTGGAATCGAAGGTCATGATGCCAAATCAGTTCCAGGGCCTGCCCAACGCGAAGGTGCCGCTCTTCGCCACAGAGCCTTTTGACGTATCGGGGGCGTCTTTCGGATGTGATCCCTTTAAGGAAAATACCGTCATGGTAATAAGGAAAGGCTCATCTTGCCCGCAAAAGGCCGGGGCCCTCCTCGAGTTCTTCAAAAGGCTCGTGCCGGACCTCTCAACGCTCGTCCTTATACCGCTTGTTGGAAAACTCCACAACCTCGGGCTCCTCGTCCTCGCTTACAGAGAGTCGAACCCCAAGTCAAAGCGGGATATCCTTGACAGCGAGAAGCGCCTTAAACTCGGCATCGCCCACCAGGTCTCAACGGCGCTTGAAGAGGCATGCCTCTACAGGGAATCGGTAAACCAGACCATGGAGCTCTCCCACAGGATAAAGACCATAGAGATAATGCATGAGATCGACAAGAAGGTCCTCTCCACCCTCCAGTCCCAGGAGATACTCGAGATAGCGACATCCATGATATCCAAGATAATCAACTGCGACAGGTCCACTGTCATTATCGTGGATACGGAAAAGAAGGGCTTTACTTTCAAGGCCGGCGTGGGCGAGGGTTTTACGGCGCGGGGCAGGACCGTGCCTTTCAGGTTCGCAAAGGCATCGGAGATTTTAAAGACCCACAGCCCCCAGTACATACCCGACCTTACTGAAATAAAAAACCCGCTACTCCTTGAAAATAGCCTCATAAATGAGGGGTTCATGTCCGTCCTTCGGGCGCCTGTTATCGTAAAGGGGGATGTGGCCGGGGTACTCTGCCTCGGGAGCAGGTTGCCTTCGGCCTTTGACTCAAGGGACCTCTCCACCCTTGAAAAACTCGCCTCCCACATAGGCACGGCCCTTGAGAACGCGAGGCTCGTAGGCGACCTGGAGGACCTTTTCATAGGCACGGTAAAGGCCCTGTCAAACAGCATAGACACGAAGAGCCCCTGGACAATGGGCCACTCTGAAAGGGTGACGGAGATAGCCGTTAAGATGGCCTCGGCCATGGGCATCGAGGGCGAGGAACTCAATAATTTCAAGATAGCCAGCCTCCTCCACGACATAGGAAAACTATCCACCTACGAGGATATCCTGAATAAACAGGGAAAACTCACGGAAGAGGAGTTCGCTCTCATACGCCAGCACCCTGAAAAGGGGGTGGAGATACTCGAGCCCATCAAGCCTTTAAAAAATATCATCCCCGTGGTGAAATACCACCATGAGTTTTACGACGGAAGGGGCTACCCGGAGGGGCTAAAGGGTGAGGAGATACCCTTTCTGGCGAGGGTACTCGCCGTGGCGGACACAGTCGACGCCATGAGTTCGGACAGGCCTTACAGGAAGGGAAAGCCCATGGAGGCCATCATAGAGGAGCTTAAAAGGTGCTCCGGCACGCAGTTCGACCCGCAGGTGGTGGACGTTTTTATATGCCAATTTTGCTGAGACGCATGTGGGGCGGCATGGGGCGAAGGGGGGAGTGAGAGGGGGGAGGTAAAAGATGTGGCCCGGGCAAAAAAGGGGGTTGTGGAGGAGCAAAGGTGTGAGAGGGGATGATGTCTTTTTGGAGGGGCGACGGGGTGGTGGGTCTTAAATAGACTTTATGCGCGCGGCGGTCGTTGCACGAAGGTGGCAAAAGTGGCATGGGGAAGACGCGTCGGGGTGAGGATTTGGGGGGGCGTTTAAAAGGTTAAAGGAATTCCAGCGCCGCCACCGCGGCCTTTATTACGTTTGTCTCGCCCTTTTTGAGCGCCAGGGCCGGGATTGCGCCGCCTCCGGCCTTGTTTATCACGCCCGTGATGCACCCTCCCTCAAGGGCCATTGACGCGGTAACGGT
>BTQV01000054.1:0-8529 GCA_036986055.1 Thermodesulfobacteriota bacterium | reverse complement strand
GGGTCCTGAAAAGAAGGGAAGCCCCGTGGCGAAAGCGTATCGAGGGAAAAGGCGGCTACGAGGAAGATGGCCATGAATACTACCCCGGCTACGGTCTTCCTCATGAAAAAAAGGACTGCCCCGACGATGCCCATGGACAGGGGTATCCACTTGAGCAGCATCCAGTCAGCCGTATATCCCCTGGGCACGGCCCACCAGAGTTCCGCCGCGCCAAGGGCAATGAGGGCGAACAGGGCGTACCTGTCCCGCTTTATATATAACATGAAAAAACCCGCGAAGCCCACGAGTATGGCCACTATAAAACTCATGAAGAGGGATGAAAAGACGTATGGGACGAGCTCCGGGTTATAGGCCTCGGAGCTACGAAGCGTTATAAAGATAACGGGCACGAAGACAAAGTAGAAATAGGGCGCCATTATGAGGACGATGGAGAGCGCTGGCGGTATCCTCTGATATAGAGAGTTTTTTTCTTCTTTACCCTCCTGTGCGCCGCCCCCGGGTGTAAAGAGTATCTCAAGGGCCAGGGCCGCGGCGACTGAGAAGGCGAAGACCCAGACAGGCCCGGCCCACCTCAAGCTCCATACCATGTCGAAGAGGGGGAGTTTCCCCACCCAGACGAGGGGTTTTACGCCGATATTTTTTAGTATTATAAAGAGGGCCACGGCGATGAAGAACAAAAACTCCCCCTTAAGCCGGCGGACCTTCTTGAAGAAGAGGGTTATGAAGCCGCCGAGGACCAAGAAGGGCGGCAATATGCCCGTGTACCCGCCAAGCGTGTCCCAAACCCCGTTTATGGGAAGGAACCTGAAGAACTCCCCCTTAATTCTCACAAAGGGAGTAAGCCCGGTGATAAGTTCGGGGAAGGCCGGAAAATATGTCCCCGCCGGGTTTAAGGTCGCGAATATCTTCTTCCAGTTCTCGAGGGCCTCTGTGCCGAGCCTCCCGCCCATGGGGTGGATGTGGTAACTCACGCCAACGAGCTCGAGGAAGAGGAGTATGAGGGGGGCCGAGAGTGCGAGTCCAAGGATAAAAGAGACGGCGAACCTAGCAGAAGGCCAAGGTAGCCCCTTTAGGGAAAAGAGCGTCAATGCGCGGAAAACAAAGAAACCAGCTCCAAGGAGCAGGACATAAAAGGCAATCTCGGGCTGGCCGGCGAGGAGCACGAGGGCGAAGACCACGGCGAGGGCGGCGGTTGCGGCGTTTTTCATCCTCCCGCTCTTGAGGCTTCGTAAAAAAACTTCTTCCGTGTACATGAGGACCGGCACCATCATCGCCGTATTCACGAATTGCTCGAGGTTTATAAACCAGGTAAAGGCGCCTGAGAACATGAAGAACAAGCCTCCGGCAAAGGCGCTCCAGAGGCCCAAACCCCGTAACTCCTCCTCTCCATCTTCCCTTCCCCCACTTCTTCCCCCACCTCTACCAATGGTCCGGAGAAAGAGGTAGGTAAAAAACCCGGATATAAGGAGCCTGCCGAGCATGAAAAAATCCCATGCGCGAACAGGTAAAATGTCCTCTAATACCTGGTAGGGAAAAAAGGCGCGCGTTGAGTACTGGGCGGCCAGCGGCGTTCCCCCGGCCTGGTAGGGGTTCCAGAGCGGCAGGTCGCCCTTTTTGTAGATATCGCCCACGAGTTTGTTTACGGGGAACTCGTAATAGGCCGGGGTGCCGAGGTCTATGCTGAAGGTATTTACGGGCGTCCTGCCCTCTTTCCTGTACGCGCCCTCGGCGAGAACCCCGTGGGGCTGGTAAAGCGCGGGGTTCAGTGTCTTTCCGCCGAATATGACAGGTGAATAGAAGAGGGTGATGAGGAAGAGATATATTAAAATGACGAGAAGATGCTCTTTTCTCGTAATATTGCCTGAAGAGGGGTTTTCCGTCATTTTATCAGGTTGGAGGTTATTTGGAATGGATTGGATGGCCGCAGGCCGCGCATCTTTTTATATCCATAAACTTGTTGAGGTACTCGTGAACCACGCCTACAAAGGTCGCGTGGCTCCACGTAAGTGGAGAGACGGAAAGAGGTTCGTCGGTAATTGGGTCGACCTGCTCGGCGAGCACACCGCTCTTCAAGGCCCTCTCGGCCACCCATTCCATGATTGTCATGGCCTTCTTAATATCGTCCTCGTCCTTTGCGGAGGCGATATAATACCAGGCCATCCACAGGGTCGTAACGAACCAGGGGTTTCCCGGCACACGGTCGGACCTGCGGTAATATTCGTCGCCCTCGTACCTGGCGATGCCTCCCACGTCCGTCCTGCACAGCAGTTTGTCGTGGACCTGGGCCATGGTATTTTTTACCATTTCATCATCGGGGTCATAGGCGCCGAAGCCGAATATCCCGGCCAGACTCGCGTCAACGGTGCTGTCCACCTTGTCAACGGTGCCGCCCGTCATGGTTACCATGCGGGCGAAGCGCTTTTCCTCCGCCAGGTAAAGGTGCCTGTCCATGCCCCTGCGTAATTCCCCGGCGCCCCTTTCATACTCCTCGGCGAGTGTTTCTTCTCCGAAGGCGCGCGCAAACCCTGCGGCGGCCTTAAGCCCGCCGTAAACGGCGGAAGAGGTAAAGGTGAGTATGCCCTGGCGCTCCTCCCAGAGGTCGTAACTGGGCAGAGGCAGGCCCGTAGACCCGTCCCTGAAGTCCATCATCATGTCCGCGGCGTTCTTAATGAGGGGCCTGTACAGGGGTTTTATGAACTCCACGTCCCTCGTCAGCTCGAAATGTTTCCAGAGCGCCCATATTACGAGCGCCGTCTCGTCTTCCTGTATGGGCAGTTGAGGAGTCTTGCCCTTTATCCAGGGGTGCCATGAGCTCGCCGGGCTCCCCGAGGGGTTGTACTTATGGAGGAAATAGCCCTCCTTCTCGATAATCCTGGCGCAGTGGTTGAAGAACCGCCTTGTAATCTCATGGAAACCGGCGAGGTCGAGGGCGTAGGCGGTGAGCGCCCCGTCTCGCGGCCACATGTAACTGTAGGTATCGCGGTTGAACTTGATTACGTCCGAGTCGTTTGCCGCGACGATGCTGCCGCAGTTGTCTATCTGAGTCCTTATGACAAGGAGGCTCCTCTTATAGAGACGGATGAGCCTCTCAGGGAGGAGCTCAAATGAAAACCCTTCCTTGTTGACCCAGAGCCTCCAATAGTCGAAGGTGCGCTTGAAGATCTTCTCAGGGGTTTTCTTCCTCACCTTCTCGTTTAGCGCCCTCACTTCATTCCAGTCAGTGCCAACGGAAATCCAGTAGTAACATGTATCGCTCTCGCCGGGCTCAAGGACCATGGGTATGCCTATGACCGAATCCACCGCCCCCTGGGCTATGGCGTTGCCGCTCAAAACGCCGTCCTCGGCGTCCTTCCAGGCCCCCTCATAGGGGCCGTGCTCCTTGACTCCTGTTGCGAATAGGTCGACGCCGTGCTTCTTGTTGGCGAATATGTTTATGAGGAAATACCTCTTGTCCTTGTAATGGAGCACCCCGTTGACGTCGGGCCTGTAGGCCGCGGTGTCGCCTATGTCGTTTCCGTAGATGTGGAAGTCCTGGCACATAAAAATCCTCACGTCTTTTTTAACGGAGGACTCGTTGATAACGGTCATCTTTCTAAGGTAGACATTGTCATGGAAGTCTACGATGTCCGCGGAATGAATTTTAAGCCCCAGGGCCTCGTTTACGAGTTCCACGTCAGTGGCCATGGAGTCGTCGAGGTAATCAAGCGTTATCTTCCAGCCCTTTGGTATCCAGCTGAACTCGCCGTTACACCAGACGCCCATGCGGAAGGGGTCTCTGCCTGTGTGGTTCTCCTGCCCCACATGGGGAAAATAAAAATCCCTTAAGAGATAGGACTTGTCAAAGGCAATAAGCAGGTTGCCGTTGCCTACGGGTATGTCTCGTGGCATGTTCTGATAGCCCCCTTAAAAGTCCTCCGCCGCTTTAACGGCCTTGCCCCGGGCCTCTTCAAGCCTGGTCCTCTGAACCTCTGCCCCAGAGGCGTCCATTGGCTGGGCCACGACAAAGTCCATGTCAATTATGCCCACAAAACCGAAGACCGTCCTAAGATA
The DNA here is from genome assembly GCA_036986055.1 of Thermodesulfobacteriota bacterium. Taxonomy (GTDB): domain Bacteria; phylum Desulfobacterota; class GWC2-55-46; order GWC2-55-46; family JADFVP01; genus BTQV01. The sequence goes on along the minus strand of BTQV01000054.1, from coordinate 4,479 downwards.
GGGCTCCTGAAAGTCAAAGGCGCGGTAGGCGCCGGTGGTGTAGTCGCCTCCGCGGGTCGCGACAACGACCATCTTCTTATCCTTCACAAGCCCCTCGGGCGTTCCGTCTTCAGTATACCTGAACATATACTTCGGCTGGACTATGACGTCGATATAATGCTTTAGCCTGTAAGGAATGTTAAAGTTCCACATGGGCGTAGAAAGAAGATAGCCGTCTGCGGAGATGAACCTCTCGATATGGGCGATGACCTCGGCCCAGGACTTCTTCGCCTCCCCCGTCAGGTCACGCCCCCCGAGGAGCATATATTTGCCGTCAACCCTCTTTACCGTCAACTCGGGGAGGTCCTCCTTGAATACGTCGAGAGCCTCGACGACCCAACCGGCATGGGTCCTTTTGAATGCCTCAAGAAAGGCGTCCGAGACCTTGAGCGTCCTCGAATCCGGGCCCCGCGGGGTGGCGATTATATGCAATAGTTTTTTCACAGCCACCTCGTGACGTAAGGTTGGAAAGCAGAAAGACTCAGGGCATCCAGAGGTACATGAACTGAATTCCAGGCATCCCGGCGAGGGGACCGGCGTCGATATTCACAAGGTTAATCTCCGGTACGGCCATGCCGCCCATGGAGTACATGTTGTTCTTATAAGAACCGGTCGGGGCGTAGGTGATTATGCGTGCCTCCTCGACTCCGGCGAGTTTCTTCGCCTCCTCTATCGCGTCGTCCATGTATCCGATGGAATCGATGAGGTTCAGTTTCAGGGCCTGTTTGGCCGTATATACCCTGCCGTCTGCTATTGTCTTGAGGTCCTCGCGGCCCTTGAAGGCCTTTCTCCCTTCGACTACGACATCGAGGAACCTGCCGTACAACTCGTCTATTATGGACTGAAGGATTTTTCGCTCCTCACCGGTCATCTCCCTTAAGGAAGAGCCCATGTCCTTTTTGGGGCCGGATTTCAGCGTCCTGTTCTCAATGCCTATCTTCTCCATTAGCCCCGTGGCTTTTATGTTGAAGGAGATGACGCCGATGCTTCCCGTAACGGTCGTGGGCTGGGCAACGATAACGTCCGAGGCGACTGCGATATAATACGCCCCAGAGGCGGCCGTATCCATGAGGTGTGCTACGACGGGTATCTTTTTATCCTTCTTGAACGCCTTTATCTCATGGTTTATTATGTCACTCGGCGTCACGGACCCGCCGGGACTGTTTATCCTGAGTATCAGGGCCTTTACATCCGGGTCCTTTGAGGCGAGGTCCAACTCCTCTTTTATCCTCGCCACTATGCCGGGACCCTTTTTAAGACTTAAGACCTTGCGGTGGTCCCCGCTCTTTATCACCCCTGATATGTCTATTACGGCGATCTTTGCGCGCCCCTGCCCGCCGATGACCTTTTCAGCGAGAGGCCCGGCCACGGGGAGTTTGATGAATACGCACCCCGTGAGCAGAAAATTCATGAGCAGAAAAATCTTTATAATTCTCCAGGGGGTCATTTCAGCCTTTACGCCTCTTGCCTGTGTTTTTTGGCCTATGCCTCTTTCTGGCCTATGCCTCTTTAATGATGCGCCTTATCCTCTTCTGGCTCTGCTCAACGGTCTCAACTCCGGTATTGAGTATATGGCACGTCGTTGACTCGAAGAGCCTCCTGAAAAACTTCTTCTGGAGTTCAGGTCTCTTTACGAGAAGGTAGGGGTTATAGAAGGACTCGTAAGAAAAATCCCCGACATTCGCGCCGGCCCCGGAGAGGACCTGGTACTTGCCCTCTTCGAGTATGTCAACGGCCTCTTCCACGCTGAGTTTCTGCTCCGCCGGGGAGTCTTTATCCCTCCTCAGCAGTACTACGGCCTTGACCACGGCCTTGGCCACGACCTTGTCGGGCCCGCCTATCCATTCGGGGTCGAGTATGGCGCGGGAGTTCGCGAAGGCCGTAAAATCGCCGCCTTCCACGTTCTCGCATTTGCACCTGTCGAGAAGGGTTTTTAGCCTCGGAAAACTCTTTACCATATCGGTCCTCAGGTAAAACTTCCGCTCAGAGATGTCGGCGGTGGCAAGCCCCTCCTTGTACTGCATGAAGATCCAGTCGTCTGAGTGTATCTTACCCTCGGGCAGCTGCATGAGCCCCCATGTGTGGGTGGACTTTCCCGTGCCAGTGGGGGCTATGATGACCACGCCCTTGCCCCCGAGGACGGCGCATGAGCCGTGTATGGAGTGCACGTTATGCTGGGTCTCGAGGATGTCGGCGGCCATGCCAAGGGCCCAGGACTTGCACTGGCCGTAATATTCCGTGTTTATAAAGACAGCCGTCTTTGTCTCGTGGTTGTAGTAGGCGAAGGGGTCGCGCCCCTCTATGCCCTGCACGGCATAGAGGACGCCGTGGGGTAGCACCGTGTGGCTCCTCGGCGCGGGGAACCAGTTGGCTACCCAGAAGTCGTAGAGGTGAGCCGAGTTGGTGACGAGCCTTATGATTATGCCGTGGATGTTGGCGTTCCAGTGGTAGGTCTCGAAATTGCTTGAGAGTTTTTTTTGAGCGAGCCCCACGAGTTCGTTACGCTCCTCGACACTCGTATCCTTCTTCGAGTCCACCCTGCGCTTCACGTCGGTCAGGTAGTTTGAAAGCATTGGAGACTCCTCTATTTTTAAATTTGTTTTTGATTATAGAATAAAAACAGTTCAAGGCAAGCATGAAACGTCTCAGTCTCTTCTGACACGCCCCAGGGCGGCATGGATATGGCGGAGCCCCCCCGAAGGACCCCGGCGGAAACAATGTTATGGGCCGTCGGGACGGACGTCCCGGCGGCCTATGAAATCCTGCCCATCTTTGATAGAAAATCACCCACAGCCACCCTAACAACGGCGCTCATGGACCAGCGCTGTCCCAGTTTGGCCCTGTACTCCTCGGCCAGCTCCTTTAGAAGGACAATTTGATCCTCCTCGAGCATAATGGAGACCTTCCTTAATTCCTCGTTGTGAGATTCCTCATTGTGAGAATGACCCTTTTCACTCATCGTCATCAGACCCCTTCTTCTATTATATTTTTTTTCTCAATTGAGTCAGCCCCTTGCCCTTCTTCGCGGCCTCCACGTACTTGCACTTCATATCCCTGTACCTGTTCACCGTTTCGAGTACGTCCTCGGAGCTGTCCGTTACCTTTATGATGTCGAGGTCGGCTTCGTTAATCGTATTGTATTTAAGCAAGGTCTTCCTCATGAAACCGATTAGCGGGTTCCAGTATTCGCTGCAGTAGAGTATAAGCGGCAGCGGGTATATCTTGTGGGTCTGTATGAGGGTAAGGGCCTCGAAGAACTCGTCGAGCGTGCCGAAGCCGCCGGGCATGCAGACGTAGCCCATGGCGTACTTGAGGAACATGACCTTCCTCGCGAAAAAATACTTGAAATGAAGCGACCTGTTCTGGTACTTGTTCGGTTTCTGTTCTTTTGGCAGGCTGATGTTGAGGCCAACGGAAATACCCCCGTTTTTGGCCGCCCCCTTGTTGGCCGCCTCCATTATCCCGCCGCCGCCGCCGGTAATGATAGCGTAGCCGTTCTGCGAAAGAAGTTGTGCTATCTCCACGGTCTTCTTATAAAACTCATCGGTCCTCTTTGCCCGTGCCGAGCCGAATATGGATACGGCCGGGCCTAAGTCCGAGAGCTCGTCGAAACCCTCTATGAACTCGCTCAAAATCCTGAAAAGCCGCCACGTCTCCTTGCCTTTAAGGTCTTCTACCATGACATCACTCCCACTCTATCGTGCTCGGCGGCTTGGAGCTTATGTCGTAAACAACCCTGTTTACCCCGCGCACCTCGTTTATTATCCTCGTTGAAATACTCTCGAGCACGCCATAGGGGAGCCGCGACCAGTCGGCGGTCATGCCGTCCACGCTATCAACGGCCCTTACGGCCACGGTATTCTCGTATGTCCTCTCGTCTCCCATGACCCCCACCGACCTTACGGGCAAAAGCACGGCAAAAGCCTGCCAGACCTTCTTGTAAAGACCCGCCGCCTTTATCTCCTCTAACACTATGGCGTCGGCCTCCCTGAGCACCGCGCACCTCTCGGCCGTAACGGCGCCCAGTATCCTTATGGCAAGCCCGGGGCCGGGAAAAGGGTGGCGCTCTATCAACTCCGGGTCCATGCCCAGAGTCCTGCCGAGCACCCTCACCTCGTCCTTGAAGAGCTCCCTCAAAGGCTCGACGAGCTTTAACTTCATGTCCTTGAGGAGCCCGCCCACGTTATGGTGGCTCTTTATCGTCGCCGAAGGCCCCTTTGTGGACACGCTCTCTATAACGTCGGGGTAGAGGGTGCCCTGGGCCAGAAACTCCACCCCCTCTATCTTTTTCGCCTCTTCCTCAAATACCCTTATGAACTCGTTGCCTATCTTCTTGCGTTTCTTCTCCGGGTCGGTTACACCCTTTAGTTTTTTTAAAAACCTCTCGCTCGCGTCCACGCACCTTATGTCCATGTGGAAATTCTTCCTCAGCACGTCCTC
>BTQV01000053.1:0-8627 GCA_036986055.1 Thermodesulfobacteriota bacterium | reverse complement strand
TTAAATGGGAAAGATGAATATGGTTCAGGCCCTGAACCAGGCCCTCTCCGAAGAGATGGAGCGCGACCCCGACGTAGTCATACTCGGCGAGGACGTGGGGGTCGACGGCGGGGTTTTCAGGGTTACTGAAGGACTCCTCAAGAAATTCGGCCGCGAAAGGGTCCTTGACACGCCGCTCTCGGAGCTGGGCATAGTGGGGGCGTCAGTGGGCATGGCCGCCTATGGGCTAAAACCCGTAGTGGAAATCCAGTTCATGGGCTTTACCTATGAGGCCATAGAGCAGGTCTTTTCACACGCGGCGCGCATACGCTCGCGCTCGAGGGGGCGCTTCACCTGCCCCATGGTCCTGAGGACCCCCTACGGCATAGGCATCAAGGCGCCGGAACTCCATTCCGAGTCCTCGGAAGCGCTCTTCTGCCACATGCCGGGCATAAAGGTCGTCGTCCCCTCCACACCCCATAACGCCAAGGGCCTCTTGAAGTCAGCCATAAGGGACCCGGGCCCCGTTATCTTTCTTGAGCCCGCGAGGCTCTACAGGGCCGTAAAGTCCGAGGTGGCCGAAGGTGAATTCACAATCCCTCTCGGCAGGGCCGATATCTTCCAGGAGGGCCGGGACATAACGGTCGTCTCCTGGGGCACCATGCTCCACAGGGCCATGGAGGCCTCAGAGGGTTTTGACTGCGAGATAATAGACCTGATGACATTGAAACCCTTTGACGAGGAGACGGTTTTAAGGTCCGTAAAAAAGACGGGCAGGCTCGTTGTCGTGCATGAGGCTACGAAGCACTGTGGCCTGGGCGCAGAATTGACCGCCCTCGTGGCCGAAGAGGCGCTCTTTCACCTGAAGGCCCCGGTCATAAGGGTGGGCGGGCCAGAGGCCGTCGTGCCTATGGCCATGCTCGAAGACGATTACATGCCGTCCGTTGAGAGGATAAAGAGGGCCCTTGAGGTCGTCATGGAGTATTAGTATTTTTCACTCCAATAATTTAGTCAAGGAGTACACAAGATTTGGTTGGGTTTGAGTCAACGCCGGAGCCTCAAGAAGACGGCAAATAATTTTGTTGAACCGGGATTGATAACGTAGAAGGAGCGCACAAAAATTTTTTAATTGTGTATTGTCATTGATAGTCTTTTTATTGAGTTTACAGCAACAATATGCATGAGGAGTGCATAAAAACGCTTTTTGTTGCGTATTGCGGTCGATAGTCATTAGTAGTGAGTTTACAGCAATAGCCTATATAAAAGGAGCGCAAAAACATGCCTTTTTATTTCAAATTGCCTGACCTCGGTGAGGGGATAACAGAGGGGGAGGTCGTAAAGTGGCGCGTCAAGGCGGGCGACGACGTTGAAGAGCACCAGGTGATAATGGAGGTTGAGACGGACAAGGCCATAGTCGAGGTCCCGTCCCCGAAAAAGGGAACGGTCATGAAGCTCAACAAGGCCGAAGGCGAGACCGTTCAGGTTGGAGAGGTGCTTTTGACCATTGCCCTCGAGGGTGAGGAGGCGGAAGGCGTCCAGGAGGCCGTCCCTGAGGAGGCTCAAGAAAAATCCGTGTCAGTGGTGGGGACCCTGCCCCAGGCCGAAGAGGTCCTCGCGTCTCCCAAGGCCAGAGGCGTTGCGAGGGAGATAGGCGTTGACCTCAAGCACGTAAAGGGCACTGGCCCGGGCGGGATTATTACGGAGAAGGACGTAAGGGCGGCGGTCGAGGGTGAACCCGCGGCTGAAGCGCCGGCCCCCGCCCCTGTCCCTACCAAAGAAAAAAAACCTGAGAGGCCCGGCGACAGGGACAGGTGGGGTCCCATAGAGAGGATACCCATAAAGGGCATAAGGAAGTCCATCACAAAGAACCTCATCGCGTCGCAGAGGACGACGGCCTTTGTAACGTCCATGGACGACGCCGATGTCACCGACCTCTGGGACTTGAGGCTCCGCGAGCGCGACGCCGCGAAAGACAGGGGCGTTCACCTGACGTTCCTGCCCTTCTTTATAAAGGCCCTTCGTCACGCCGTTGAGAGCCACCCGAGGTTGAACGGGTCCGTGGACGAGGAGACGGGCGAGATAATAGTAAAAAAATATTTCAACATCGGCGTTGCAATAGATACGCCCGAAGGGCTAATCGTGGCCGTAGTCAGGGATGTGGACAAAAAGACGATACTCGGGCTCGCCGAAGAACTGCAGGAACTTAGCCAAAGGGCGAGGGAGAGGAAGCTGACGCTTGATGAACTCAAGGGCTCCTCAATCACAATAACAAACTACGGCGCCTTCGGCGGACACTACTCAACGCCCATTATAAACTACCCCGACATAGCCATCCTCGGAACGGGAAGGATCGCAGACAGGCCCTGGATAAAGGACGGTGAGATTACGATAAGGAAGATTCTGCCCCTTTCGCTCACCTTTGACCACAGGGTCGTTGACGGCGTCGAGGCCTCCCGCTTTCTCGAAAGGGTAAAAGAGTATATCGAAGACCCGGCCTTGATTTTTATTGAGAGTAAATAGAGAGTCCGCCTAAATGGTCTTAAGCAAAAAACCCCGCCGCCTCTTCCAAGGCAACGGGGTTTTCAAGTTGAAAGGTTTCTTTGGGGCGGGCGTTAAAACTAACCGGCCCCTTAGAGCCTCTCGGAAACTGCGTTCCAGTCTATGTTCTTCATGAAGGCCTCTATGTAGGGGGGCCTTTTTACGCCGTAGTCTATGGCGTAGGCGTGCTCGTATACGTCCATGACAAGGACGGGCGAGGCCCCGGCGGGGACGTTGAAGTTATGGCTGTCGAGGCAGTAGTTGTGTAGTTTATCGTCATAGGGGTTGTGGCAGAGTATTACCCATCCCCTCGCCGCGAGACCGCAGGCCTTGAAGTTTTCTGACCATGCTTGAACGGAACCGAAGTCTCTTGTGATTAATTCGGCGGTTTTGCCTCCGGGCGCGCCGCCTTCTCCCCCGAGGTTCCCGAAGTAGAGTTCATGGAGTATGACGCCGTTAAGCGCGAAGGTCTCGTCGGCCTTCAGGGCCCTCAATGCGCTAAAGGTCTGGTTGGCCGTTTCGAGGTCAACGCCTTTTAGTTTCTCCTCTATCTCGTTCAACTTTTTCACGTAACCGGCGTAAAGTATGTCCCTGTGCTGGGAAATCTGGTTGTCCGAGATGCCGGTAAGTCCCGTGAGTTTAAATTCCTTTATTTCGTGTGCCATAACTACCTCCTTATGTCTGAAATTCCAGAAAACGTGGAGTCAGGGTTTGGCCCCGTCTCCGGGCTCGCCGCCCTTGCAAAGCCCCCTTTTATTTCAGGGAAAGCCGGGGTGTTTTTTAAAAAAATGAGGTGGAGGCGGGCGCGGATTTTCCCCGAAAAAATTAAATGGATAGAACAATTAAAGCAGAAAAGGCGGTGATGTCAAGGCGGCCCGACCGTTGGAGAGATGACGGGGGCGGGCTCCGGGGCAAGCGTTACCGGACAAGCCTGTTAACGATAATGCTGAAAATGCTTATTACCAGCGCGCCGAGGATGGAGACCCCGAAACCGGCGACCTCGAGTCCGCTTATGAAGACACTGACGAACCAGAGGAGGAAACCGTTTATAAGGAAGGTGAAGAGCCCGAGGCTCAGGATGTTTATGGGTAGCGTCAGGATAAAGAGTATGGGCTTTATAATGAGGTTAAAGAGGCCTAAAAGTATGGCGGCCTCTATTATGGGGCCGTACCCTGCTGCGTGGATACCGGGTACAAGGTATGCGGCGAGAAATATCCCGACACTTAAGATGCTGAGGCGAAGTATTATGGTCGACATGTTTAAGCCTGATTTTATTAAGGCCGGGATTTTTAGCGCCAGCCGCCCTTATAAGGATTGGGGCCGGTTGTGTTAAGTCCCACGGGCCCGGTGATTGTGCTAAGATTTCCCGGCCAGCACATCGAGCATGGCCCCGTGGATAAGCCCGTTTGACGCGAGGCATTCGGGCCTGTAGTTGGAGAAGTCATTGCCCTCGAAGTCAGTCACCCGTCCGCCGGCCTCTGTAACGATAAGCGAGGCCGCCGCCGTATCCCACGGGCTCAGTTTCATCTCCCAGAAACCGTCGAACCTCCCTGAGGCCACGTAACAGAGGTCGAGGGCCGCGGAACCCGCCCGCCTTATGGCCTGGCTCCTGAGGGAAAAATTTTTGAAGTGGTCGAAGTTGTTTTGTTTTGAGACCCTCAGGTCGTAGGGAAAACCCGTGGCGATGAGGCTTCTGTCAAGCCTGGCGGTCTTTGAGATTTTTATGCGCTTGCCGTTAAGCAGGGCCCCTTTGCCCCTCTGGGCCGTAAAGAGTTCGTCGAGCATGGGGTTGTATACAACGCCGCAGAGGACCTCTCCGGCGTCCTCGAAGGCTATTGAGACGCAGAATATGGGGAGACCGTGGGAATAGTTCGTGGTGCCGTCAAGGGGGTCTATAATCCACCTTTTGCCAGAGGCGGCCTCAAGGCCTTCGCTCTCCTCGGTTAAGATCCCGTGGCCGGGGAATCTCTTTTTTATCTCGCCCATGATAAGGGCCTCGGAGCGCATGTCCATCTCGGTCACGATATTGACGTCGCCCTTGAACTCGACCCTTCCGGCGTGGCCGAGGTTCTCCTTGAGAATCCGGCCCGCCCTTCTGGCCATATCAATGGCGGCTTTTTGTATCTCCATGGGGTTTTAGAGGTAGAGTTAGAGGTGAAATTTTCCGACGGGGTCACCGGGAGGCGGTTAATCAAAACCCTGTGAGAGGCGGCTCTATTTCAGTCGTTTTGAGCGGGGCAGCCGGCGCATTGCGGCTTTGTGCCCGCGTCCTTGGGCGCCTCTTTTTTACTGACGTCTTTTTTAGCGTAGTCGGTCTTATACCATCCGCTCCCCTTTAAGACAAAGGAAGAGCGGGAGATGAGTTTCTCGATATTTTTCCCCGAACAATGGACGCAGGCTTCAAGGGGGTGGTCTGAAAATTTCTGTAGCGCCTCAAAGACCTTGCCGCAGTCCGCGCATTTGTATTCATAGATGGGCATATTAAAAAAACCTCCGGGTTTTTAACTGTATACATATTTTAGGTTCGCGCACCTTCAATGTCAAATTTATTATTTTCATTACAGGTCTATTATCAAAGAGGTGAGAAAGGTTGTATCCGTGTGTTTTATCTCCGAAGAAGGGGGGGAGTGCTGGTAGTTGACGGTGTAACTGACGCCCATGGAGACGGGGCCTCCCACCTTTATGTCAAGGGAGCTGACGGAGTCGATAAAATATCTTTTCCTGTCCTTGAGGGACATGGAAAAATCAAGGGTCTCGTTGAAGCGTAAATTCTCCCTTATCTTCCATCTGTATTTGGCCGAGACCGTTGAGTTGACATAGTCGTCGGTGCCATTATCCCCGGTGGTGAACTCGTCGTGGTAGTAGAGGAAATTCAACAGGGCCTGGAGATGGTGTTTTTTCCCCGGTATAAGTTCGGCGCCCAGACCCGGTCCTGCAAAGAGCCGCAGCTCATAGCCCGAAAATTTGTCCCTCAGATAACCGCCTGAAAACAGGGCGAAGGTCCTCGCTGTCAGGGGCCTTTCGATCCTGCTGTCGAGGGTTATCCTGTTGGAGGTCTCGGTGCCGAGGTTTTCCGTCCTCAAGACGGTGCCGTTGAAAAAATACCTGTTTCGGGGGCCTTCTTTTTTAAACTCGAATTTTCCCGATATGGACTGGGTGTCGGTATTGCCGTTGGTACTCGCAAAGGAGAGTTCAATATGCGTCTTCCATGAAAAATCCTCTTCGCTCTCGTCGGCGCCGTGGGCGGAGTTTATCGGCACGACGGCCAGTGTGAGGAAAACCAGCGCGAGGCAGACTGCAAGGTTGCTGGCGCTTTTACGGAATTTCGCAGAGGGGTAGCCGGCGCTTTTTCTTTCGGACGCCCTTGGCGCGGGGTTCCGGGTTGCCTGTGCCTGGGAGGTCGTAAGGTCCAAGATGAAATCTTTTCAGGGATTATTTGGCGAGGTATGACCCGAGGGTGTGGGTCGTCCCCTCAAAGGTGGAATTGGTTTTTTTCTTCCATTCGGGTTTTACGCTGTAGGCGCCGGGATTTTCGTAATAAGAGTCCACGGCCTCTCTCAGGACTCCGGTCATGGCCCCCACGTAACTCTTCGTCCTCTGCCTGCCCTCTATCTTCAGGGCACGCACCCCGGCCTCGACAAGGCCCGGGACTATTTCGAGAATGTTGAGGGACTCGGGTTCTTCAATGGCGTAGACGGCGCGCCCGTCGGGCATTATATAGCGGCCCTTGCAGCACGTGGGATAGGGCGAAGACTCCTCGGAGGTGAGCCTGTTCAGGAGCACGTCGTTGAGCGTTATAGTCATCCCCCCGTCGGCCGAATTCTTGAAGCGTACGAAGCGCGAGGGGCTGCAGGCCCCTTCGGTGTTTGTCGACGCGCCCGTTACAAATGAAGAGAGGTAGCAGCGCCCTTCTATGTTTATGCAGAGCCCTCCGAGAGCGAAGACCTCCACCTCCACGTCGGTATTGGCGGTGAGACTTTTAATCTCATCAACGGTAAGGACCCTGGGAAGCACGACGCGCTTGATGCGGAAGTGTTTTTTGTAAAAGTTTATGCTCTCGTAATTCGAGGCGCTTGCCTGGGTGCTGAGATGGATGTTCGCGTCGGGGTATTTTTCCCTCGCGTATTTGAGGACTCCGAGGTTGGCTATTATCAAGGCGTCTGCGTTGAGGCGTACGGCGTTGTCAACGGAGGCGAACCAGGTGTGGTAGGTATCGAGCTGGGGAAAGGTGTTTATGGCGACGTAGAATTTTTTATCGCGTCTCCTCACATAAGAGATCCCCTCTTCAAGTTCCTCGGGCGTGAAATTGAGCCCCTCGAAGTTGCGCGCGTTGGTGGCGTCCCTGAACCCCAGGTACACGGCGTCGGCGCCGTTGTCAACGGCCGCCTTGAGCGAGGAGAGGTTGCCCGCAGGGGCGACTATTTCAACCTTTTCAGACATCTCTGTTGTCCCTGGAGAGGAGTTTCCTGTTATGAGAAAATTTTTATAACGATGTTTGGCCTGGGGGTTGTCCGGCGAGTCCGGCTAAAAAGGTATGTCGTCAACCTCCTCGTCCTGTGGAACGGATTCGTCTGCAGGGGGTTTCCCCATGCCGGCCGGTGAGCCTGCCTGGTCCTTTGTGCCGAGCATCTGCATGGTGTTGGCTACGATCTCGGTGGTGTATTTTTTGTTGCCGTCGCGGTCCTCCCAGCTCCGTGTCTGGATACGGCCCTCGATATAGACCTGGCGGCCCTTGGCGAGGTATTCGCCGCATATCTCCGCGAGCCTGCCGAAGGTGACTATCCTGTGCCACTCCGTCTTGGTCTCCTTCTGCCCCTCCTTGTTGGTGCGCGTCTCCGAGGTGGCGAGCCTGAAGTTGGCCACCGCCGTGCCGCCGGGCGTGTAACGGATCTCCGGGTCGGCCCCGAGGTTGCCGACGAGTATAACCTTGTTTATACCGGCCATGGAAAGACTCCTCTTTTTTGAATTGTATTGAACGTATACTCAGTTGAATGTAATATTTTTTAAAAAAAACCGGATTTTTAAGCGTATAAGATAATTTACCAGCACTACCGTCAAAGTCAAGATGAACTTTTCCGGAGGGGTTTTTAACTATAAATTGACTTATTAGAGATAAAAAAGTAGAATTTTATCATGTATTTAAGGACAATTCTCGTTTGGACGCTTGGACTTCCCGTAACAGGGGTTCTCTTTTTGGTTATCCTTCTTTCCCTCCTCATAGATAGAGAGGGGGGTCGTGTGCATTCAATAGGGGCCTTGTGGTGCAGGATTATAGTAAAACTTTCAGGCGTGAGGGTGAGGTTGAAGGGTGTTGAAAACCTGCCCTCGGAGAGGCCCGTGGTAATGCTCTCCAACCACCGGGGGGCCTTTGACATACCCGTTCTTCAGGGCTATCTGCCGCTACAGTTCCGCTGGGTCTCCAAGAAGAGCCTCTTTAAGATACCCGTAGTCGGGTGGTCCATGAGCCTCGCCGGTTACATAAGTATTGACAGGGAAAATTCACCGAGGGCCTACAGGGGCATTATAAACGCCGCGAAAAAGATAAAAAAGGGCACGCCGGTTTTGATCTTCCCCGAGGGGACGAGGAGCGCGGCGGGAAGGCTCCTTCCCTTTAAAAAAGGCCCCTTTTTTCTTGCCAGAAAAAGCGGCGTCGATATCGTCCCCTTATGCGTAACGGGAACTGAGGATATAATGAAGAAGGGGTCGCTTGCCATACGCCCCTCGGAGGTTACGGTTACAGTGGGCAGGCCCATCCCCACGAAGGGGCTCGACGAAGAGGCGCTCATGGATAAGACGAGGGAAGCCATAAAGGGCCTTTTAGGGTCGTGAGTTTTTTAATTATTATTTTCCGTGCCTCAATTCAAGGGCCGGAAAAGATAGAGAGGCGACGGAGATGAACGAAGAAAAGCAACGGTTGAGGTTAATACCTCTGGGGGGGCTCGGCGAGATAGGCTTGAATATGATGGCCGTGGAATACGGGGATACGATCATCGTAATAGACTGCGGCCTCATGTTCCCCGAGGCCCATATGCTCGGCATAGATATAGTCATCCCCGACATAAGTTATCTCAAGGAAAACAGGGAGAAGGTCAAGGCCTTTGTAATAACCC
>BTQV01000052.1:0-8737 GCA_036986055.1 Thermodesulfobacteriota bacterium | reverse complement strand
TTCAATCCGTCTCTTAACGAGACGCCTGCCCCGCGAAGAGGGGGAGTGAAATGTCAGGCGCCGCTTTTTTCGTCATGGACGTATTCCTTCTTCTCGCCTTCGGGGGCGTTCCTGATATCTATGGATACGCCGCGGGCTAAAAACCTTTCCAGTATCTCCTCGTCTTCATGGTCGATGATAACAGAGGAAGAGATGGTTCTTCCGTCCGAATCGTGGTGGATGTTGCCGATGTTGAGGCTTGAAAACCTCAACCCCTCCTTAAACGCCCTCTCGGCGTCCTTAAGGCCGCTGAATATGATGATGACCTTTTTATCGGCAATATAATCCCCCGACATAAACCCGGCCACGTCATCGACGCGTTTTACCACCACGTCAAGCCCGTCAAGAGCGCATGAACACATGAGCTCTTCGACGATAGCGTCGCCGGCGGCCTCGTCTGAAACCACGACAAGCATATCCGCGTGGGCATACGGGGCCCATGCGCAGAGTACCTGGCCGTGCAACAACCTGTCATCAATCCTCACAAGGGCAATCATAACGTAAAATCCTTATGATACGGGGCGCAACGGGACAAAAAAAGTATATCACGCTTTTTTGTCAAATCACAGTTTGAAATATCACTTATTGTTTCTTTTCCTTAAGCACATTGCCTGCGAGCACGATACTACTCTGCCCGTACTCCTTGAGGTAAAGGGCGAGCTCGGAAAGAGGTTTTTCTTTTCTGTAGTTTTCGAACTTCAACATTACAGGCAGGTTCATGCCCGCCAATACTTCCACCCTGTCTTCCTCGAGTACGGAAAGGGCGATATTGGTCGGGGTCCCGCCGAACATATCGGTAAAAACCAGAACTCCCTTGACGCCGTCAACATCCCGTACAGCCTTCAATAGTTTTTCCCTCAGGGCATCCACGCCGTCCTGCTCCCTAACGGAAATCACCCTCACCTTGTCGACCTTGCCGGTTATGGATTTCACGGCCTCGACAACGGCCTCTCCAATATTGCCGTGTGTTATTACTACTGCGCCGACCATCTCCGCACCTCTACGTCCCTCATCGAGAATGTTTTTTTCAGAAGATCCTTTCAAGGTTTCCCCCTGTCCCTGTGCATTGTCCTCATTACCGCCTTGTCCGACGAAAGCACGCCAGCCAGTTCATCGGCTATAACCACGGAGCGGTGTTTGCCGCCGGTACATCCTATGGCGACGGTAAGATAAGCTTTTCCCTCTTTCCAGTACAACGGTATGAGGTAAGAGAGAAAATCCTTGAGCCTTGAGAGAAACTCCTTTGTCTCGGCCTTTGAGAGGACGAAATCAATAACCTTTTCACTCGTGCCGTCGAGCCCCTTCAAGGAGTCAACAAAGTAGGGGTTGGGCAAAAACCTCACATCCATGACGAGGTCCGCGTCCGTGGGTATGCCGTAACGGAACCCGAAAGATACCAGATTGACGGTTATCTTCTCAAGCGTTATGGGGCCTGAAAAAAGGTCCTTGATAAGCGCCCGCAATTGATGAACGTTATAATCGGTGGTATCTATGACCTTGTCGGCCCTGGCCTTCAAGTCTTCGAGAAGCTTCCTCTCACTTAAAATCCCCTCAATGGGGCTATCCGCCCCGGAAAGGGGGTGCCGCCTTCTCGTCTCGCTGAACCTCTTTACAAGCGCCTCGTCCGTCGCCTCGAGGTATATGAGCGCGGCGCTGTAACCGGCCGCCCTTATTGACTCGAAGGCGGGTAAAAATTCCTTTAAAAAACCCCTCTCCCTTACGTCGACCACCGCGGCGACCCTGACGATTTCGCGCGCCTGTGAGACAAGTTCCATGAACTTGGGAAGCATGGCGGCCGGCATATTGTCGACGCAGAAATACCCCGTATCCTCGAGCGCCTTAACCGCCGTGCTCTTTCCGGCCCCCGAGGGGCCGCTGAGAACAACAAGGCTTAAATCCTTCAAACCTTTACCTTATCGGGGTTCGAAATAGCCTCACTCAACTCGGCCTCAAGTTCCCTGGCCGAATATTTTCCCATAATCTTGAGTATCTGGTTGCGGGCCGCCACCTCCACTATGCTCGCCACGCTCCTTCCCGGGCTTACCGGCACCTTGAGATAGGGAAGATTCACACCGAGTATCTCCGAGGTCTTATCCTCGAAGCCGAGCCTCTCATACTCTCCGAAATGCTCCCACTTTACGAGTTCCACCATCAAGTCCATCTGTTTTTTCTCCCTGATGGCCGTTATGCCGAAGAGGTCCTGTATGTTGACTATTCCGAGGCCCCTTATCTCCATATGGTAACGCGTAAGTCCGGCCGATGTGCCGAAGAGGATGTCGGGTGGAAGTCTCCTTACGATAACAACGTCATCGGCGACGAGCCTGTAGCCTCTTGACACCAGGTCAAGGGCGCACTCGGACTTGCCTATACCGCTCTTGCCGTGCATGAGTATGCCTATGCCCAGCACGTCCACGAGTACGCCGTGTATGGTCACCGAAGGCGCGAGCCTCTCGGCGAGATGCTGGGTGAGCCCCTCTATCAAGTCCGATGTGGTAAGGGATGTGACAAAGAGCGGGATGACCGTTTGATCGCACAACTTAAGGAGGTCTCCGGGCGGTTCAATGCCCTTGGTGATTATAATAGCGGGTATTGCGGGCTTATCTATTACAGCGAGCGTCCTTTCGAGTTTTTCGCCCTCCAGACTGTTTAAATAGCCTATTTCCGCCGCCCCGAGTATCTGGATCCTGTCGGTATGGAGTTCATCGAGAAGTCCCGTAAGGAGCAGACCCGGCTTCTGTATCTTGGGCGAATTCAAGTCCTTGCCGAGACCCGCTTCTCCGGCCACGCATTTAAGGCCCAGCATGGCGAGTTCTTTTTCCCCGAAGATTTCCTTTACAACAGCCCCCATGACTAAAATTCCTCGATTTTAAACCCCGGCAACGCGCAAGCGCCCGGGGCCGTCAAGATTTTGTTGTGTTCTTAGTGTCCGCTTCGGCGATAAGTTTGAAAATAACGGAAGGGTTCGACGCGTCCATGAGTTGAGAGCGGAAATTCTGGTTTTTAAGTATCCTTGAAATGCAGGCGAGCAGTTTCAGATGCGCGGCGGCCGAGTTTTCCGGCGCTATAATAAGGAAAAAAAGATGTACCGGGGAGTTGTCTATGGAATTAAAATCAACCCCCTCCTTGCTCCTGGCGAAAAAGACCCTTATCTCATCAATGCCCTTCATCTTCCCGTGGGGCAGGGCTACTCCGTGGCCTATCCCCGTAGTGCCGAGCCTTTCCCTTTCAAAAAGCGCCTGAAGTGTCTTCTCCCTGTCCAGGGCAGGAACCTTCTGGGCAAGGTAGGTTACCATCTCACTTAAGAGTTCCTTCTTGTCCCTGGCCTTCAGGTCCGGAAGGATATATTCCTTTTTAAGGACATCAACGAGCCTCATCTGAAATCACCGCTTATGTGAAAGAGTTTTTTTGGGCCTGCCGTGTCAGAGCCTTGAACGTCTACACCAAAACCTCCAGCCAATAATCGCGGATACGTCCCCCGTTGCCGGAGGCCGCGAAAACAGCCTTTAAAAAAAATGGAACCGCTTTTTAATATCAAGCCGGGCCCCCGGACCGGGGACTCAGCAAGAGAATGCTCCGGTTCGGCCAGCGACCCGGCTACTTGGTGCGAGCCTCTATGAGGCCGTAGTCCCCGCCCTTCATCCTGTAAATGATGTTAATCCTGCTCGTCACCGAGTCGGTGAAGACGAGAAATCTTTCATCGGCCACGTCCATCTGCAGCGCGGCCTCCTCTACGGACATGGGCTTGACAAAGCGGTTCTCCTTTTTGATTATCCTCTGGAGCGCCCCCTCTGCGCCTTCTTCAACGTCAACGGCCGACTCCAGGACCTCGCCCTCCTGGCTTACGGGCTGGCTCTTATGATCCTTCACCTTCTCCTTATGTTTCTTGACCTGTATAAGGAGTTTATCAATGACCATGTCTATGGCCGAGTACATGTCCTGTGTCGCCTCCTGCGCCTTTACGGTAATGCCGTTGGCGGAGATGGTCGCGTCGGCTATGTGGCGTATCTTTTCAACGGACAGTACCCAGTGGACCTCTATGGGCTCAAAGAGGTATTTTTCCAGTCTGGCAGACTTCTCCTCGGCGTACTTTCTCAGGGCGTCGGATGATTCCATATGCCTGAAAGTAACGTTAACGTGCATTTCTTACCTCCACTCTACGCTAATATGATAAATTCCTTAAGACCAAGTGTCACATTCTATCAGTTTCAAGAGTATATTAAAAGCAAAAGAGATATTATATACAGAAACCGCCCCTACAAGTCAAGACGGCATTCGAGCGCACGCCCGGCGGGGTGATCTTCAAAAACGGACCTTCCTCCTGCTCGACGACAGGAACCCGAGAGACTCCCTGTATTTCGCCACCGTCCTTCGCGCCAGTGTCAGACCGGTCTTCTTCAGTATCCTCATAATCTCCTGGTCGCTTAAGGGGTGTTTTGAATCCTCCTTCTCAATAATGTCCCGCAATTTCTCCTTTATATACTCGGAACTCACCTCCGAGCCGTCGGAGGAGGGCATGCTCGTGGTAAAGAAATATTTAAGTTCAAAGAGCCCCCTGGGCGTCTCGACGTACTTGTTGGAGGTAACCCTGCTTACCGTTGACTCATGTATGCCCAGGGTCGCGGCCACATCCTTGAGGACGAGGGGTTTTAAATACTTGAGCCCCATGTCGAGAAAATCCCTCTGAAAATTAACTATCGCCTCCACGACCCTGTAAATAGTCCTCTGTCTCTGATGGAGGCTCTTTATGAGCCACATGGCGCTCTTGACCCTCTCCCTCAGATACGCCTTTGTCTCGCCTTGGACCTGGTCTCTGTTCTTGAGGAGTTCCCTGTAGTAGTTGCTTATCTTAAGTTTGGGCAGGCCGTCTTCATTGAGGGTGATGACGTACTCGTCGCCCACCTTCTTTACTATGGCGTCGGGCACGATGTGGCGGGCGTCGGTCGTTCCGTACCCGGAGCCGGGGGCCGGGTTAAGGCAACTGTTTATAATCCTGGCCGCGTCCATGACATCTTCCGTGCTTACGCCCACAGCCCTTGCGATGGCCTTCATATCGCCGCGGGCGAGTTCGGGAAGGTATTCAGAGACTATCTCCTCGACTACCGTATCCCTGATAGGGAGCATGCGGGCCTGGATAAGGAGGCACTCCCTGGGGGTCCTTGAGCCGGCGCCAAGGGGGTCGAACTGGTGAATTATGCCGAGGACCCTCGAAACCATGTCGACACCGGCCCCGGTACACTTCGCAATCTCCTCTAGGACGGCCTCCTCGTACTCCCCGTCCCCCTGTCCGTCCCTTTCAAGGACCCTCAGGTACCCGTCCTCGTCGATGTTGCCTATGATGAACTCTCCCACGCCCTTGTCTTCATCGGGGATGTCCTGCAGCTTCAGTTGCCAGAGGAGGTGTTCGTCGAGACCGCCGTCGGGGGTGGAGATATTCCTGAAAAGGTCGTTCTCCTCGCTGTCCCTTTCATTGAAGTTGACGCGGCCCTCGGAGTAAGTGGACTGGTCGGCAAGGTAACTTTCCCAGTCCTCCTCCTGAGAGGCCCGCTCTTTCTCCTCGGGGGCGATGGTATCTTCGGGGGGAGCGGAATCCTCAAGGACGGGGTTGGTCTCCATCTCTTCCTTCACCGTCTCGATGAGGTCGAGCCTCGTCATCTGAAGGAGCTTTATCGCGAGCTGGAGCTGAGGGGTCATCACCAGGCTCTGCGCAAGCTTCAGTTCCTGCTTAATCTCAAACGCCATAAGACCTTCTCATATCATTGGCCGCAATTTAAGCCCTCTGCTCGGGACGAAGCCTTGAAAACGCGGCCCTGTTACAGGCTGAACCTGTCCCCGAGATAAACGTCGCGGACCTGCCTGCTATCGAGAATCTCTCCCGGGGTGCCGGTCATGAGGAGTTTTCCGTTGTCGATTATATACGCGTGGTCGCATATGCCCAGAGTCGCGCCCACGTTGTGGTCTGTGACGAGTATGCCTATGCCCTTTTCCTTGAGGCCCACCATTATGTCCTGAATCTCTCCAACGGCTATGGGGTCTATGCCTGAAAAGGGTTCGTCGAGCAGGAGAAAAACCGGCGAGTTCACCATTGCCCTCGCTATCTCGACCCTCCTCCTCTCACCGCCGGAAAGGGAGTAGGCCTTGACGCCGGCGAGATGTGCTATGCCGAGGTCCTCGAGATGGCCCTTGAGGCGCTCGTCTATCTCCTCGTCCGAGATGTCGAGGAACTCGAGTATAGCCCTGACGTTCTCAGCAACGGTCAACTTTCTGAAGACCGAAGGTTCCTGGGCGAGATAACCTATGCCGAGCCTCGCCCTCTCGTACATGGCGAGCCCCGTTATATCCTCTCCCCCGAGGAGCACTCCCCCGGCGTCGGGGTCTATGAGCCCCACTATCATGTAAAAAGTAGTGGTCTTTCCGGCCCCGTTGGGGCCAAGAAGCCCCACGATACTGCCCGGCTCTATGTCGAGGCTTACGCCATCCACGACCTTCCTTCTCTTAAAGGATTTAACGAGGCGTTGTACAGAGAGTTTCTTTTCCAACTGCGCCTTTCTCCGGTCTTTTTTTCAACTCCGGGGGAGCAGCCCCCTCCGCGTCTTCCCCGCATTTCTTATCGGGCATGATAACCGCGCTGACCCTGCCGTCTTCGCCGCCCTCCACAAAGGCCCTGTCGTCGTCGAGATAGAACGTTATCTTGTCGCCCTTTACGGTGTCGGCGCAGCGCACGACTTCGGCGTTCCCTGTAAGCACCATGACCCTTGAAATCCTGTCATAGACGGCCCTGTCAGAGACAGAGGTGTCTTGATCCCTGAATATCCTCACCCCGCCCCTGGCATCTATCTCCCTTATCTCGTTGGCGTCGTTGTAACGGAGATAAAGTTCGTCTGAACACATCAAAAAATCCTCACGCGCCGAGACATTGCCCCTGAAGATAACGAGGCGGTCGTTTCTGCTCGCCTCCATGGTGTCGGATGTAACGACGATGGGCGCCCTTTTTTCAGGGGCCGGGGCCTTTGGTTCGGCGAAAACCGCCCCCGCAGTTGAAAAAACCACTGTAAAGAGGACGAAAAAAAGCGAAAAGCCCATGAAACCCGCGAAACAGGCAAACCCCTTGGCCCTCATATCGCCTCGTCCTTCAAAACGGCCCTCACGTCCTTGAGAATATAAAACCTGCCGTCGTCAATGTCCACCTTCAGCCCCACCCCCTCAACGTCCATGGATTCGGACAAGATCCGGACATGGTCGGAGGAAGTCAACTCACCGGGGCCTGAGAGGTACTTTATGCTCTCCGTCTTGAGGTTATACCCTCCGGGCGAGGTTATCTCCACATCGCCCCTGGCGTTAATCTCGCCTCTCGTCTCAAGGTAACGCCCCTCACGCGCCTTAAGCCTGTAAGGCGTGCCGTCCTTCGCGTAAAAGACCATCTTAACGGCGTCAAAGACCATGAGGTCTTCCTTCTTGAAACGCGTCGCTGATTTTGCGTCGAGTTCCCACTCCACCCTGCCGGCCCTGGTATTTGAATAATGGATATTATCTATCTGTATGCCAATATCCCCCTCTTCGGTGAACTTTACACCAAGCCCGCTCTTGGCGCTGTAATAGACAATAACCATAAGAACCAGCGCAACGAGGCTGAGCGCTATAAAGGCCGAGATAGCACGCCTTACACCTTTTTTCATAACTTATGGCAAAAGGGCCGCAAGGGCCTCCGGAAAAACTCTAACGTGCTTTAATTTATATGTTTTTTTCATAAAACTTAAAAAAATTATACCACCGGCTCCACAGTGTGTAAAGGGGTTTTGTCACGTAACCGGCTTAAGCCTGAAATACTTAAACCCGGGCCACGGCGCGCGCAAAAACTATCTCGAATAACGCTCCATGAGGGATTCCCACTTGCCCTGGACCTTGAGTATCAGTTCCGAGACCTCCCTTACGGCGCCACGCCCTCCCGGACGCTCGGTAACGTAATCGGCCATCTCCCGCACCTCTTCGACGCCGTCGGGTACGGCTATGGAAAAGCCCGCCCTTTTAAGCACTGGCAGGTCAACTATATCGTCTCCCATGTAGGCGGTCTCATGGGGGGAAAGGGACCTTTTATCGAGGACATCCTCAAAGGCCTTTACCTTGTCGAGCATCCCCTGATAAACTATCTCTATACCAAGGTCTTTGGCCCTCCTGTCAACCACCGTCGAACTCCTCGACGTTATGATGCCCACGTCCACCCCGGCCCTCATGAGGAGTTTAAGGCCGTGGCCGTCCTTAACGTCGAAGACCTTTATCTCCCTGCCGTCGTCATCATAAATAATTGAGCCGCCCGTCAAAACCCCGTCCACGTCGAGGAGGAGGAGTTTTACCTTCTTTATCCTCTCAATGACATTCTCGTCCAAAGAGCCTTTCATTACGCCTCTCCTGTTTTCATGGGACAAAACCCGTTACGCAGACAACAGGGCTAATTAACCTTCAACTACCCCCCGGACTTGAAGGGTGTATTTCTCCGAAACCAGGATAATTTCCCGTGCAACAAAGTTACTTAACCCTTCAACTAAAACCCCTCCACATTCACGTGGAATGTTATCTCAGTACCCTTACCCGCCGAACTATTGAAGGGCATGAGGAAGAGAAGGCACGAGCCCTGAAACCCCCTCTCAAAGCCGGCCTCTGAGAGTGAGACGGTATAGATGGGGTGCCTCCATAGCGTAACGGG
>BTQV01000051.1:0-8742 GCA_036986055.1 Thermodesulfobacteriota bacterium | reverse complement strand
TCGGCCTCGGTAAACTCGTTCGCCAGTGTTACGGTTATGGTTGAGGCCATATCCAGGAGAGACCACGATATCTTGTGGCTCCCGCCAAGGACAAAGGCGACGGCCATGGTCTCTCCTATGGCGCGCCCCAGGGAAAGTATTATGCCGCCAAGTACGCCCGTCTTCGCGTGAGGTATGACGACATTCCTGATGACCTCCCATCTCGTAGCCCCGAGGGCATAGGCGGACTCCTTTACCACAGAGGGCGTCAGGTTAAAGGCGTCCCTCGATATGCTCGCCGTGAAGGGTATGATCATTATGCTCAATACCACGCATGCCGTGAGGACGTCGATACCCATGGGGGTGCCCTCAAAGAGCAGGCCCACGAGGGGCAGCGTCCCCACCGTCTTCTGGAGCGCCGGCTCTACATAGTCGGACATTATGGGGGCAAGGGTAAAGAGCCCCCACATACCGTAGACGATACTCGGTATGGCCGCCAGGAGCTCTATGGCCACGCCGGCGGGACCTTTGAGAAAGTTCGGGGAGAGTTCCGTTAAAAAGACAGCGATCCCTATGGCCACGGGCACGGCGAGGACGAGGGCGAGCACCGTGGTAAGGATAGTGCCGAAGAGGGCCGAAGCCCCTCCAAAGGACTCTCTTACCGGGTCCCAGTCGGTGGACGTGATAAAACGCCATACACCGAAACGTTCAATGGCGACGGAAGACTCGGTAAAGAGTATATAGAAGATGCCGACAATCAAGAGCACCACGGATAAAGAGGCCGCCCACATCAACAGGTAGGCGCCGGCGTCTCGCGGGTCTCTTTTTATCTTTGAGGGCAACTCCACCTCCATGTATCAGGGGGTTACGGCTCCGGTGACGCTGGAAACATCACCCCCGTCCCAAAAGACCCGCCGCTGGTAATTGTGCGGCGGTTCCGGGACAATCAATTTACCATATAGGTTATAACTTTTGCATTACAAATATTACCGGATACCCTGAAAGACCGCCGCCCATGTCCATGCGGCCGGCCACGGTCCACAAACCTGAAATAGACGGGGACAGCCCTGGCCGCAGCCGGCTGTCCCCGCCTTCTACTTTTTTTACATCAAAGACGCCGGGGTGTCAATATATGCCCTTGGCCTTCCAGTATTTTCTAACCTTGGCCTTGAGCGAATCCGGCAGTGGCACATAAACGAGCCTCTCGGCCGTCTCGTCTCCGTTATTAAAGGCCCAGTCGTAAAACTTCACCACTTTCCCGTTAGAGTCCTTATTCTCTTTGGCAAGGAGTATAAAGGTGGCCCCGGCTATGGGCCATGCATTTTTTCCGGGGGCGTTTACGAGCCAGAGATAAAAGTGCTTATCGGGGTCAAAGTTCCCTGAGGCCGCGGCGGCCTTGAAACTGGCGAAGTCGGGTTTGACGAAGTTGCCAGCCGAATTCTTGAGGTAGACGTAGTTGAGATGTGTCTGTTTCGCGTAGGCGAACTCAACGTAGCCTATCGAGTTCTTTACCCTTTTCACATAATTGGCCACACCCTCGTTGCCCTTTCCACCGATTCCAACGGGCCATTTAACGGCCTTTCCCGCGCCCACGGCCTCTTTCCAGTCACCGCAGACGGTGCTCAGGTAGGATGTGAAGATGGCCGTCGTGCCCGAACCGTCGGAGCGTCTCACAACGGTTATCTTGCTATGGTCCAGATTGAGCCCGGGGTTAAGCCTCTTTATCTTGCTGTTGTCCCAGTACTTGATATCACCGAGGAAAATCTTGCAGATGGCGTCGGAGTCCAGTTTCAGCCCCCCCGTCTTTATGCCCTTCACGTTTATGACAGGCACCACACCGCCGATTACGGCCGGAAACTGAAGGAGCTTCTTCTCGGCGAGTTTGGAGGGCTTTAAAGGGGCGTCGGAGGCGCCAAAATCCACGGTCCTGTTGAATATCTGCCTCTGTCCTCCACCGGAGCCTATGGACTGGTAGTTGAGTTTTATCCCCGTGTCCTTGTAGTAAGCCTGGCCCCATGCCGAGTACACGGGATAAGGGAAAGAGGCCCCAGCCCCGTTCAACATGCCGCCGGCAAAGGTGGCTGTGACGCCTGTAAAACCTGTTAAAACCATTATTATCGCTGCCGTTATCAACCTGTACATCTTTTTCTCCTCATTATTAAGATTAAAGGCCGTCATAAAGCATCCTTTTAAAGCACGAATTCCGTCTCTAATCATTGTAACTCTGTATCTCTCAGCCAGCCCGATGCATGGCGATTTTTTTTATTTGGGGGCGGGGATGAACCGCCCCCGGAGGTGGATGAAGAGCCGTCCCCGATCCGCTGGGACGGTTTTTTATGGGGGAGCTGGAATCAAGAACAGACTCCCCCATAAAACCTTTGCCCGGCACGTCAGTCATCAAAAGACATACTGTGCCTGAACGAATACTTCGTCCTCGTCGCTGTTGTCGACGCCTTTCAGGTTCTTGCCTATCCTGTAAGTGGCCTGGACCTTGATGTCGTGCTTATGAAAGAAAAGGTTCGCTCCGAAGGAAGTCCTGGTCCACTGGGTAGCGTAGTTGTCGGCGTCCTGCGACTGAAAACCGGCTACGGCTTCGAGCCTCTCGGGAAGGAGCATGTAGCCGCCCTCCACGGAATAGTTGGTAAGCTCGGTGGTGCCGTTCTTGTATATGCCGCCGGTAAAGGTATTGTCAACAGTATCGGCGTTGAAGATATTGTACTCAGCGTCTATTGAGGCACCCATGTAACGAAGCGCCCCGCTCATCTCAAATCCCGTAACATTATCCACGTCAGGCTTTCCAGAGCCGTCATCGATGCCTCCCGTGGTGTAGGTGTTATTGTCGCCGTCATTATTCCATCCGAAGGCGGCTACACTGACGGTGGCCTTCAGCTCTTCGCTCCTGGAGAGATCTCCCTGCGACAGGCCGAGAAACCCGAAGGGGTGGTAACTTACGCGTCCGCCGTACATCCAGCCCTGGTTGAAGTCCGAGTTCTTGTTAACAGGCGAGTCGAAATCGAGTTTGTTCTGGTCCGGGTCTATGTCGGACGCGGCTACGGAGATGCCGTACTCTATCTTTTTATCCATCAGTGTGCCGAGTACGGCGACACCGGCGTTCCTGTCGGGGCTCCCGTAATTGTGGTCGCCCACGAAGGTGCGCTCTACAAGTTGCTGCTTCTTAGAGGAAGTGAGCGCCTCTCTTGAGAACCTGAAGTATGTGTTGCCCAACCGCACCTTTACGCCCTTGAAACCCGTGTATTCAATGTAGGCGTCCTTTATCTCAATCTCGTTGCCGTCTGACGCCTTTCCCATGTCCCACTGGAACTTGCCGAACCAGTCCTTGTAGACGCTGCCCTCTATAAAGGGACGCAGGCGCCTGAAGAAGACGTCATCAGTGGAGGTCCCGCCGTCAGGGTCCTTGTAATGGTACTGCAGTTGGATGCGCCCCCCTATCTTAACAAATTTTTCACCGTTCTGGTACACGGTTATGCCAGAGGCACGGGCCGCGGACGGGGCAACGACCGTACTCAATATAAGCGCCCCCCCGAAGATACCCGTCAATAACCACTTTGAACTCTTTTTCATTCTCATCCCTTTCTTACCTCTCTGGTTTTTGTTTCAGTTCTTTTACAATAAATTAAACAGCCGACGCCTTTCTCACCGGCCCCCTGGCCGGGGCCGTCCCGCCCCTTAAAAGATGGGAGAGCATGGTCGGACAGCGGTAAAACTCTCCAGTCTTGCAATAAGTCATTCTGTCGGCTTCACCTGGTTGCATGAGGGTAATGGAAGCGTTACAGACCCTGAATGTTTTCACGCCTCCCAGATATGGACATTCCATATTTAAACCTCCTTTTCTCATCTTCTTTTTGAGACAACTATACCGGGCCGCTGTTACAGGATTATGTCGCCCCCGTTACATTTATGTTACAGTTTTCAACATTAGACGCTTACTGCGCCCGTTGGAACAGGCTGTTTTATCGGGATTAAAGGCTGGATGGTTTTTTTACTGCGCAGGAAAAAGATATTCGGAAACGCTGCAACGCGGCCTGCGTTACAGCCGGAAAGAGGGGCTGAGTGACGAAACACCGCATGAAAAGGACTTGAATAAGAGGCCCTGAGGTAACGGGCAGATACGCCCTGCTTATAACCGGCGTAACTATAGTCAGCTTCCGGCCAGGGGCGCGGGTAGCCCCCCCTACTCCATCCTCATAAGGTCGGACATGCTCACACCCTCTCTCGCACCCTCGCCCCCGAAGACGGAACCTGTCTTCCTCTGCTCAAACCTCTTCATGGCAAGCCTGTAAAATTCCGCGGAGAGCGGTATGTAGCCCGCCCCGATGGAAACCTTTCCGGCGTTCTTGATATAATACTCCACGAAGTCCCTTATATCCTGCCTGGATGCGGCCTTCCTGCTCACATATATGAATATGGGCCTCGAAAGCGGCTGGTATGTGCCGTTGTTGACTGTTTCGATAGTCGGGTATACAGCGCCCTTGCCGTTGGACGGGTCCCCGTCGTCAATGGCGACGAGTTTTAATTTGTCCTTATTGTTGATGTAATAAAAAAGTCCGAAAAAACTGAGCGCGTATTTGTCAGCGGCCACGCGGCGTGCGAGGAGATTATAGTTCTCGCTGGAGGTGTAGTCACTGCGGCTTGAGCCCTGCTCGCCCACTATGGCCCTGGTGAAGTAATCGTAGGTGCCCGAATCCGGGGCGGGCCCATAGAGATGTATCTTCCTGTCGGGCCAGCCCTTCCTGATGCGGCTCCACTTCGTTACGCTACCCTGGGCCTCAGGCCCCCAGATTTTTTTAAGGTCTTCGACGCTCAGGCTTTTAACGCGGTGGTTCAAGGGATTTACCGTGACGGCTATCCCGTCGTAGGCGACGGGGATCTCAATGTACTCGACATTGTGCCTCCTGCACTCCGCGACTTCTCCGAGCTTTATGGGCCTTGAGGCGTTGGAGATGTCGGTCTCACCGCGGCAGAACTTCATAAAGCCACCTCCCGTGCCGGAGATATCGATGGTCACCAGCACGTTGCCGTGCTCCCTGACCTGAAACTCCTCTGCCAGAGCCTCGGTGATGGGATATACAGTTGAAGAACCGTCTATTTTTATAATCTTTACGGATTTCCGCACCGCTTGGGCATCGCCGTGGCCAATGGACAGAAGGAAAAATACCGCGGCCGCCATGAGGCTCAACGTCCTTAAAACTCCCGGGTTGGCAGTCACTTCGCCTTTCATCTCAAAAAACCTCATGACTTTAAATTTTTCTGCGGTTTACGGAACAAAAAACTTCACCAAACTATATTACACATTTATACTGGCATTTCAACTACGCGTTTTTTTGTGCGGTGGATGGCGGCGCGCCTGTTAAAAAAAACCGCCTGGCACTGGGGCCTTGCAAACCCGGTCCCTCGTCTCTGCTCCACACACGCCCATATGTTTTTTCATATTCTTTTACGGGCGATAAACGAGCGTCCCTCTCTTGAGCCCGCTTCCATTCCGTTCAGCCGCGGTTTTTAATGAGGCAAAGATTTGGCGTTGACAGACAAAGCGGCCTTCGGTTAGGATATAGCAGTTTTGTTATTAAAATTAAACCCTTAAAAGGAGTCGCAGATATGGCGAAAAAGTCCGTGAAAAGGTCCTCGCTCCTCATGAGGAAGGCCGTGAAGATCATACCCGGCGGGGTGAACAGCCCTGTGAGGGCCTTTAACGCCGTGGGAGGAAAACCCCTCTTCATAAAAAAGGCCAAGGGTTCAAAAATCTATGACGCCGACGGAAACGCATATGTAGACTACATAGGGTCATGGGGGCCAATGATACTGGGGCACGCGCACCCCGGCGTCACTTCTGCGCTCAAGAAGGCCGTTGACAGGGGCACGAGTTTCGGCGCGCCCACCGAGCTCGAGGTGACACTTGCGGAGATGACAATCGAGGCGTTCCCGTCGATAGAGATGGTCAGGTTCGTAAGTTCGGGGACAGAGGCGACGATGAGCGCTTTAAGGCTCGCGCGCGCCTATACGAAGAGGGACAGGATAATAAAGTTCGAGGGCTGCTACCACGGCCACGGCGACAGCCTCCTTGTAAAGGCCGGCAGCGGCGCGGCCACCCTCGGCGTTCCAACGAGCCCGGGCGTCCCTGTTACCCTGGCGAAAAACACCTATAACGCCGTTTACAACGACATCGACTCGGTAAAAAAAATTTTCGAGAAAGACCCCGAGGGCGTGGCATGCGTCATAGTGGAAGGCGTTCCCGGCAACATGGGCGTGGTATTGCCTAAAAACGGTTTCATGGAGGGGCTCAAGACCCTCTGCAAAAAATACCGTGCCCTCCTTATAATGGACGAGGTGATGAGCGGGTTCAGGCTCTGCTACGGCGGGGCGCAGACGGTCTATAACGTGGACCCGGACCTGACGTGTCTGGGTAAGGTCATAGGCGGGGGCCTGCCCGTCGGCGCCTTCGGCGGCAAAAAAAGGATTATGGAGATGCTCGCCCCAACAGGGCCTGTATACCAGGCTGGAACCCTGTCGGGCAACCCCATAGCCATGACCGCCGGAATCGAGACGTTAAAGGTCCTTCAAAGAAAAAACACCTATAAAAAACTCTTCAAGACCGCCGAGACCCTCTGCATCGGCATTGAAGAGATAGCGTCGAGGAAAAAAATACCCTGCCACATTACAATAGCCGGGTCCATGTTCACCGTCTTCTTCTCAGAAAGACCGGTCCAGAATTACGACGGCGCCGCGGCCTGCGATTTGAAGAGGTTTTCCAAGTATTTCACAAAAATGCTCGCAGGCGGCGTCATGCTCCCGCCGTCACAGTTCGAGGCGAACTTCGTAAGCCTCGCCCATTCAAGAGAGGATGTTGAGAAGACGCTCGCTACAGTTGAAAAGAGTTTTAACAGACTATAGGGGGCGCTAAATAAACCACAGGAGCAGCGCCGCCCCGAGTATAACCCTGTATACCACAAAGGGGGTCATGGAGGAGCGGGATATATACTTCAGGAAATAATGTATGGCGAGATAGGCGGCTATAAAGGCCACGACAAAACCGATGGACAGTGATAGCCACGGCGTGTCCCAACCCGCCTTGACCATATCCATGCCTTCTTTAGCGCCCGCAAGCGCCCCGACGACAACGGCCAGCAGGAACGAGAACCGCGCCGCCGAGGGCCTTGAAAGGCCCATAAACAGAGCGGCCGTTATGGTAATACCCGAACGGCTCGTTCCGGGCACGAGAGCCAGGGCCTGGGCGAGCCCCACTACAATAACAGCGTACCAGCTTATCTCCAGCACCCCGCCCCTTCCGGGCCTTCTATCGGCGACAAAGAGCACAATACCCCATACTATGGAAGATATCCCTATGACCTCTATGGTCCTTAACCTGTGGGCGACGATATCATGGGCCAAAAGACCGGCGACTGCCACGGGTATGGTCGCTATGAGGACCTTGAGGGCGAGCGAGCCGTCGGGGTTGTCCCTGAAGGTGCGGCATTTAATCGCCTCGAAAAAACCCTTTATGAGGTCACCGATGTCACTTCGAAAATAGACGACGACGGCGAGCCATGTGGCGGTATTAAGCGCCACATCAAAGGCAAGCCCCTGGTCGGGCCATGTTGTGAGTTTCGGCACCAGTATTAGATGGGCCGTGGATGAGATGGGCAGGAACTCGGTAATGCCCTGAATGAGGGCGAGTACTACCGACCGTATAATTTCCATGTCGCCTTAAAACCCTTCGATAGTTTTAACGGCCCGGCGCCGTATTAAAGACCCACGGCCATCAGGCGAGGTTGAGGGGCAGACTTTGCGGGTTTTTTTCAGCAGCCCTCAGTACCTTCTTAGCATAACCGGCTTCGACCTTGAGTCCCATCTTTTCGGCCATGGCGAGGGCCTTCTTTAGCATCGTGAAACCCGCCTTCGCGTCTTCTTTAAAGAGCAGCTCCCCCCTTGAGATGAGACAATATATAATGCCCCTTTTGTCGCCCGTCTCTTTAAAGAGCCTCTCGGCCTCGATAAAATCCTTTTCGGCCCTCTTGACCCTTCCGAGCAGCTGTAAACTCGTCCCCCTCGCCCATAGCGTGTAAGCGAAACTCACGCGGTCGCCTATCTTCTTGTAGTTGGTCCGGGCCTTGTTGAAATACAGGAGAGACCCCTTGAAATCGCCTTTCATCCTCATGGAGTTGGCGATGCCGCAGTAGGAATAGGCAAGGCCGAAGGTGTCGTTAAGCGATGCAAACCTCCTGTTGGCCTCCCTGTAATACTTCCGGGAGGCGCCAAAATCACCCATAATCCTCGATACCCCGCCGAGGCCTGTAAGGCAGTAGGCCGCCCCGCTTGAGTCTCTTATCCTCGAAAATATCCTCTTCGCCTCCAGGAAATCCCTGACGGCGCCCTTTAAGTCCCCCTTGAGGCGAAGCGCGCCCCCCCTGCACCAGAGCGTAAAAGCAGTGCCCTCGCTGTCGGAGACGGACCGGTAGAA
Organism: Thermodesulfobacteriota bacterium; assembly: GCA_036986055.1. Taxonomy (GTDB): domain Bacteria; phylum Desulfobacterota; class GWC2-55-46; order GWC2-55-46; family JADFVP01; genus BTQV01. The sequence goes on along the minus strand of BTQV01000051.1, from coordinate 287 downwards.
CTTAAGACAATCGTTAAAGATGACTAATGCCTCTCTAAACCTGCCCGTGGCGCGAAGCCCCAGGCCCAGCCCCGTAAGGGCGTCCACGGCCCTCTCCTCGGCGCCAAGCTTCAATGAAAGCCTGTGGGCGTCGTTGTAGCACTTCGAGGCCTTTGAAAAATCCCCAGTGAGCCTGTAACAGTCGCCGAGAGAAAAATGGCACTCGGCCCTCAATTCACGGTCAACGCCTGAAAGCCTCTTTGCCTCGATATATAGGGGGACGGCTTCCAGGAACCTTGAACGGCGCT
>BTQV01000050.1:0-8747 GCA_036986055.1 Thermodesulfobacteriota bacterium | reverse complement strand
CTCGCCATGCTCGGGGGCGGCGGGGCCCATATAGCCGTAGGCACCCACGCCCTCATACAGAAAGACGTTGAGTTCAAGAACCTCGGCCTCGTTATAGTGGACGAACAGCACCGTTTCGGCGTTCTCCAGAGGTCGGAGCTCAAGAGGAAGGCGCGGGGTCCGGGGTCGGATGGGGAGGTTTCCCCTGACACTCTCATCATGACGGCCACACCCATACCGAGGACCCTCTCCATGACCGTCTTCGGCGAGCTCGACGTATCCGTCATAGACGAACTGCCTCCGGGCAGACACCCCGTTGAGACGAGAATACTCCGGGAAAAGGAGAGGTCCGGGGCGTATGAACTTATAAGAAGAGAGATAGGGGAGGGCGGACAGGCCTATATCGTCTATCCCCTCGTCGAGGAATCCGAGGAGCTGAGTTTAAGGGACGCCACGAACATGAAGGAGCATCTCGAAAGGGACGTATTCAAGGAACTGAGGCTCGCCCTCCTCCACGGCAGGATGAAGTCAGCGGAAAAGGAATCCGTCATGAGGGCCTTCAAGGACGGGGCCGTGGACATACTCGTATCCACGACGGTCATTGAGGTGGGTGTCGACGTGCCCAACGCCTCTGTAATACTCATAGAGCACGCCGAGCGCTTCGGTCTCGCACAATTGCACCAGTTGAGGGGGCGCGTGGGCAGGGGCAAAAGAAGATCCTTCTGCCTCCTCCTTGCCCAGTGGACAAACTCACCTGATACATACAAGAGGCTCAAGGTCATGGAGGCCACACAGGACGGTTTCAGGATCGCCGAGGAGGACCTGGCCATAAGAGGGCCCGGGGACTTCGTGGGGTCGAGGCAATCTGGACTGCCTGATTTCCGTTTTTCATGGGCAATGGGTGATTTGAGGCTCCTTGAGTCGGCACGCAGGGAGGCCTTTGATTTTCTCCAAAAGAACCCAAGCTTCGAGGGGCGTGACGGCGGGGTTGTAAAAGAGGTCTTGAAGCAGAAGTGGGCCGGGAGATTGGAGCTCGCCGAGGTGGGCTGAAAACATGGATAGAGGGGTTTTTTGTGAAAAGCAGGAGGAAAATTAAAAATACCTTTAATGGATTTATAATGGACCAACTGTCAGAACTTCCTGGCGCGCAGTCCAGCGCCATGTTCGGAGGCGTTGGCATCTATTCCGACGGAATCTTTTTCGCGATTATCTTTAAAGACAGGCTCTACTTCAAGACGTCGCAAAAGACACGCGGCGCGTATCAGGAAATGGGGATGGCCCCCTTTAAACCAAACGAAAAGCAGACGCTCAAAAATTACTACGAGGTCCCTCCCGAGGTAATTGAAGACAGCGCCAAACTATTGGGCCTGGCGATTGAGGCCCTGAACCTGTGAGGTTTTTTTATTTACCCACTTCTTCGTCCTATCTATAAGCCGGTTATTGGCGCTTTTTTCCGGCCCAACCGATAAAAAACCACAAAAATACGAATAAAAGTCCCGCTGATGTTGACATCCCTTTTTTCAATATAGTAAGTTATAGACTCAATGAAAAAGAAAGGTAACAATAGAAGATCATGGCCGAAATAAAACCATTCAGGGCTTTTGTTTATAACGCGGATAAGGTGGAAGACCTCGCCGCGGTAATGGCTCCGCCCTATGACGTCATCTCTCCCGCGTACCAGGATAAACTTTACTCAAGGCACGAGTACAACATAGTCCGCCTCATACTGGGCAAGACCGAGGAAGTGGACAACGCGGGAAGCGACAGGTACTCAAGGGCGGCGGAAGAACTTGGAAGGTGGAAAGATGAAGGGGTTCTCAAAAAGGATGAGAAGCCTGCCATATATTACTATGTGCAGAAGTACACCCTCCCAGACGGGTCGAGGCCGACGCGCAAGGGTTTTATCGCGCTGTCAAGGCTTGAGGAGTTCGGCAAGGGCAAGATTCACGCCCACGAAAGGACCCTTTCAGGCCCGAAGGCGGACAGGCTCAAGCTCATGCGGGCCTGCAACGCGAATTTTTCCTGCATATTCTCCCTCTACTCGGAGCCAGGCCTGACCATAAACAAGACCCTCGACAACGCTGTAAAGTCCCTTGAGCCTATTATAGACGTATTCGGGGACGACGGCGTGGAAAATGTCGTTTACAGGGTCGTCGACGCTAAGGTACTTGAAAAAGTATGTGAAGTGATGCGGGCAAAGACCCTCTTTATCGCCGACGGCCACCACCGCTACGAGACGGCCCTCAACTACAGGAACCTGATGAGGGAAAAAAACCCAGATAACAACGGGGACGCCCCCTATAACTACGTGATGATGTATTTTTCGAATATGGACGACGAGGGCATGACCATCTGGCCGACGCACAGGGTTGTGCACAGCGTAAAGGGTTTTAACAGGGACGCATTCATGTCTCAAATAGAAAAATATTTTGATATCAAGGAGTTTGAGTATAACCTTGATAATATGGATGAAGTCAATAAAACCTTTGTCAGCGCCCTTGAAGAGAGCGGAAAATCAAAAAACGCCTTCGGAGTCCACCTCGCGGGAGAGCAGAAGTATTACCTGATTACCCTTAAATCTCCGGAGCTCCTTAAGGACCTCTTCTCCGAGGAGATGCCGGCAATATATAAAAACCTCGACGTAACGGTACTCCATGAACTGATACTATCGCGGATACTGGGGATTTCCAGAGAGGACCAGGAAAAGCAGAAGAACCTCACATACGTCAAGAGCATTGGAGACGCCTTTGAAGTCATGGGGGACGAGTCGAACCAGATAGTCTTCCTGTTGAACCCCACGAGGATCTCTCAAGTCAGGGACATTGCCGAGGCAGGGTCTGTTATGCCCCAGAAGTCCACGTACTTTTTCCCTAAACTCCTCTCCGGGCTCGTTGTAAACCTCTTGGATGATGATTGCTGAGAGGCGGGGGGGCTTCCAGTCCTTTTTGGCCCTCTAAGACTTTCCTTATAAAAAATTAAAAAAACCGAGGACCCTTTAATTGTCCGTAAAGCCGGTGAATGTGGAGAATATCGGCCCCTATTCCTATATGGGGGGCGCCGTACAGGGGATTACCACGGACACCCTTCTCCTCGCTGATTTCGTCCTGCCCGTCCCGGAAGGGGCTACGGTAGTTGATATAGGCACGGGTGGGGGCATCATACCGCTTATCCTCGCCTCGAGGTCGCCTGTAAAGAGGATTGTGGGCGTGGATATCATGGCAGGGGCCGCGTTAGCGGCGAGGCTCAACGTGGAGCGAAACAACCTCTCATCGAGGATTGAGATTATTGAATGCGATTACAGGGTACTTCCCGAGAGGTTTGCACCCGGCACGTTTACGCATGTCATAAGTAACCCCCCTTATATGAAGGCCTCTTGCGGTAGGATTAGTGTTGAAAAGGAGAGGGCGGCGGCGCGGGCCGAGGTCTTCGGGTCCCTCGCCGAACTTGCCGTGGTTTCGGCCTTCCTTGCGGGCAATTCCGGGTCCGTATACTTCGTTTTTCCCGTAAAAAGGCTCGTTGAGATGATTTCAGGACTCCAAAAAGCCGGACTCAGGCCCGTGAGGATAAAATTCGTACATTCGGGACAAAAAAAGGCGTGCAAGATATTCCTCGTGGAGGCGAGGGCAAGGGGCGGGTTAAAGGTGGAGGAGCCGGTATTTCTATAATTTTTTATTAAAATGCGGCGCCTTTATATCGAAATTCAGTGTCCCTTCTCCATGACCCTCTTTATAAGAGACTGCAGGTACTTGTCTTGAACCACGTCGACGGACTTCTGAATAAAGGCCTCCTCTTTTTTTGTGAGGACCTTCTTTTTTGTGACCTCCGCCTTTGCAGGGGCGGGTTCGTCCTTAATAGAGCCGGGTTTGAAGATAATCCCCTTGACATCACCAGTCCCCTTTACCCCCTCCTCACGGAGGCAGGCGTTTATCTTATCCATGATAAGCGGTTTCTGGTAGTTGAGTTCCGTCATCCAGGCCGACGACGAGACAACACAGTGGAGTGTGTCTCCGATTAGGCGCACAGGCCTGGCCCTTTTGGATACGGCCGCGCCGACTATCTGCGGCCAGAGTTTTTTGACCCTGTATTCCCTGAGCCTCGCGGAGATGGCGAGATGGGGGAATGAGTCCCCTATGAGCCCTCCGACGCGGAACGCTGTCTTTGACGGGCCGCGCCGTTTTCTTCGAGGCGTCCTTTTTACGGGTACACTCTTGCCCGAAGCCCGGGGGGCGGAAGGGGCGTCTTTCATAATGTTTTATAATGTTTTGAAGTTGTAGATCCTTGCACCCACAACCTGGCCTATAATCGAGGCGATGAGTACCAGGGGTACGACCTTGAACCCGAAACCGGAAAGGAGTCTCAGGGCGATTACAAAGGGTATGGGGAGATGTATATAGAGGAACCAGAGAAATGTGAACTTCTTCGTGCCCCCCCTCAAGTAACCGAAGGGGAGGTTGAATACAAGTGCGAAGGCCGTAAGGAGCGTAAGTAGCATAAGGGTAAACTGTACGTTCATATACTATAGGATAGCAAAAAGTCGTAAGAGCGTCAAAGGCTTTCTGGCCCGCTATCCAAGGACCAGTCGCCAAATCACGCCCCCGGGCCGGGTATGCGTCCACAGGGAGCGCTTTGGCCCCACAAACACCTTGACAATAAAGCCCTTTTCTTTATATTATATTATATTAAAAATATTATTAATATCATCTTAAAGGTTTTTTAGAAATGCTCGATTCGCTGTCAGGTAAATTCAGGAAGGTCCTGAGGGACGTAAGAGGCCAGGGCACACTTTCAGAGTCCAATGTGCAGGAGACCTTGAGGGACGTGCGCCTCGCGCTCTTGGAGGCCGATGTCAACTACAGGGTCGTAAAGGACTTTATCGCCGCCTTGAAGGTGAAGGCGATGGGCAAGGAAGTCCTTGAGAGCATAACCCCGGGCCAGCAGTTCACAAAGATCGTCCATGAAGAGCTCTCAGCGCTCCTCGGCGGTGAGGACGCCGTCCTTGAACTCAAGGGCAGACCCTCGGTTATCATGCTCGTGGGCCTTCAGGGCTCGGGCAAGACCACAACCGCCGCCAAGCTCGCCTTCATGCTCAAAAAAAAGGGGCGCAACCCCTACCTCGTACCGGCCGACCTCTTCAGGCTCGCGGCCGTAGACCAGCTCAAGAAACTCGCCTCCGATATCAAGGTAGACTGCTTTGACAGCACGGGGTTCAAAACGCCCGCTGAAGTCGTGGCCGAGGCGCTCCGCATAGCCGGGATAAAGGGATATGACACGCTCCTCGTCGACACCGCGGGCAGGCTTCACATAGACGAAACCCTCATGGGCGAACTCGATACGCTCAAGACCATTTCAAAGCCCTCTGAGATACTCTTCGTGGCGGACTCGATGACGGGTCAGGACGCCGTCAACACCGCCAAGGGTTTTAACGAGGCCATAGACATAACTGGCGTAATACTTACCAAGTTTGACGGTGACGCCAGAGGAGGGGCGGCCCTGTCTATGCGCATGATAACGGGCAAGCCCATAAAATTCATAGGCACGGGAGAGAACCTCGACTGCCTCGAGGTCTTCCATCCAACGAGGGTGGCCGGCAGGATCCTCGACATGGGCGACATACTCACACTCGTTGAAAAGGCCCAGACCGTTATCGACGAGAAGAAGGCCGAGGACATCCAGAGGAAATTCAAGAAGGACACCTTTACCCTCGATGATTTCAAGGACCAGCTCGTAAGGATTAAAAAGATGGGCTCCATCGAGAACATCCTCTCCATGATACCAGGCTTCAGCTCCATGAAACAGACGAAGGACGTAAACGTCGACGAGAAGGAGATAGCCCGGATTGAGGCTATAATCAACTCCATGACAAGGGCCGAGAGGAACGACCCGGCGTGCCTCAACGCGAGCAGGAGAAGGCGGATCGCCAACGGGAGCGGCACAAGGGTTCAGGACGTAAACAAGTTCATGAAGCAGTACCAGCAGATGCGCAAGATGATGAAGAAGGTAAAGAAGTCCGGCATGAAGGGTTTTCGCGGCATGTTCCAGAACATGATGTGACGCATCCTATTTTAAAAATACAACACTAAGACGGAGGTATTCCATAATGGCAGTCAGGATCAGGCTTGCAAGGTACGGTTCAAAGAAAAAACCCTTTTACCGCGTGGTGGTAACAGATAAGTCGTCACCGAGGGACGGCAGGTTCTTAGAGGTGGTGGGCACGTACAACCCTCTCACGGACCCGCCCAAGGTTGATCTGAAGGCAGAGCGTGTAACTTACTGGATATCCAATGGCGCGGTGCCCACCGGCACTGTAAAGCAGCTTATCAAGAAAGCAGGGATCGAAAAGGCAGCCTAACTCAAGCTCGAACGCCACGGAGGTGACGCTATGAAGGAGCTCATCGAGTATATCGCTAAAGCGCTCGTTGACAATCCCGATCAGGTCAGGGTGATGGAAGTTGAAGGGGAGAAGACATCCGTCATAGAACTTTCCGTCGCCAAGGAAGATCTCGGCAAGGTCATAGGCAAGCAGGGCAGGACCGCAAAGGCATTAAGGACGATCCTGACCGCCGCATCCACCAAGCTTCACAAGCGCTCTGTCCTTGAAATAATTGAATAAGGAAGAGGAAGATATAATAGTAGGCAGGATAACGGGCCTTCACGGCCTGAGGGGCGAGGTAAAATTTCACCCCTTCGGCGACATGGAGGTTTTTCAGTGGAAGACCCTTTTTATCGAGGAAAAAGGGAGGAAAAAGGCTCTCAATGTAGAAGGCGCAAGGAGGCATAAGAAAGTCTTCCTCCTCATCCTCGAGGGTTACACATCGAGGGAGTCTTCGGGAGTGCTCGTTGGCGCCGATGTTACGGTGCCGAAAGAAGAAATCCCCAAACTCCCTGAAGGCGAATATTACTATTCGGAGCTCGAAGGGCTCGAGGTCCTAACAGACGGTGGGAAGCACGTAGGGTACATAACGGAAATAATCTCCACTGGAGCGAGCGACGTCATTTCAGTGGGGGCCGAGGGAGGAGCGGAAATCCTCATAGCCCTTACGGCGGAGACGATAAAAGAGGTCGACCTCGAGGGAAAGAAGATTATCGTAGGGCCCCTCGAAGACCTTCTCCCTGAATAATTTTTTTAAATTTGACGGCTTCACGGGCCGGACAAGGTTTTTTTTTACTCAAATGCGCTTTGACGTTCTGACAATCTTTCCCGGGTTTTTCTCCACGCCCCTTGAGTTCGGGGTAATAAAGAGGGGGATTGACAAGGGGCTCCTTGATGTCCGCACACATGACTTGAGGGACTTTTCCCCGGACCGCCGCAGGACCGTGGACGACGCCCCTTACGGCGGCGGTAGCGGCATGGTCATGAAGGTCGAGCCCGTGGTCAAGGCCATAGAGGCACTTGCCGGGGACGGCCAGAAGGTGATCCTCCTGACCCCCCAGGGCGTGCCCTTTAACCAGGCCCTCGCCGTGGAACTATCGAAGGTTGAGAGTGTCCTCCTTGTCTGCGGCAGGTACGAAGGCGTGGATGAGAGGATAAGGAGTTTTGTTGACATGGAAATCTCGGTGGGCGACTATATCCTTACCGGCGGCGAGAGCGCGGCGCTCGCTCTTGTCGATTCCATTGGAAGGCTCGTTCCAGGGGTCCTCGGGGACGAATCCTCAACGGTGGAAGAGTCTTTTTCAGAGGGGCTCCTTGAGTATCCCCAGTACACGAGGCCCGCTGAGTGGAGGGGGATGAAGGTCCCCGATGTCCTCCTTTCAGGCCATCACAGAGAGGTGGAGCGTTACAGAAGAAATGCCATGGTTGAGAGGACGGCCGAAAGAAGGCCGGAGCTTGCCGCAAAACTGCGTTTAAAGGTTGATTAACAAAAAAAACGATTACGTTAATATAGGGAGGATGAAATGGGTTTGATCGAAGACGTTGAAAGGGGTTTTTTAAGGACTGATCTCCCCGAGTTCAGGGCCGGCGACACGGTTCTCATCAAGGTCAGGATTAAAGAGGGGAACAAGGAACGGCTCCAGAACTTCGAGGGCGTGGTAATAAAGAAGAGGGGCGGGGGCATAAGGACCACATTCACCGTGCGTAAGGTATCCTACGGCATTGGTGTGGAAAGGATATTCCCTCTTAACTCCCCATCGGTTGAGTCAATAAAGGTCCTCTCAAGGGGTAAGGTGAGGAGGGCGAAGCTCTATTACCTGAGGGAGCTGAAGGGTAAAGCGGCGAGGATAAAAGAGAAGAGATAGAATTTTTTTATAAAAATATTTAGCCTGTTCAAGCTGAAAACCCGCCTCTGCCCATGGATTCCATTGAGAGAGAGTTGTTCGCCAGGGGAATTGAACTTATCGCCGGAGTTGACGAGGTGGGCAGGGGGCCGCTGGCGGGCCCTGTTGTGGCCGCGGCGGTTGTTTTCTTGAGACCCCTCCCTTTAAAGGCCGGTATCCGGGACTCCAAGACCCTCTCCCCGAAAAGACGAAGCGAGCTGGCCCGTGAGATAAAGTCCGTTGCGCTTGCCACGGGTGTGGGCATGGTGGGGCACGCCGACATAGACAAGTTTAATATCCATAACGCCACGCTTCTGGCCATGAGGCGCGCAGTTGAAAGACTCTCCATAAACCTTTCGCGGAATTTTTTCAAAAGACCCGATTACCTGCTCATAGACGGCCCCCACAGGATAGATTCAAAAATACCGCAGATACCCGTTGTAAAGGGCGACTCATTGAGCGTCTCCATAGCAGGGGCGTCCATTATAGCCAAGACCTGCAGGGACAGGTTGATG
>BTQV01000049.1:0-8787 GCA_036986055.1 Thermodesulfobacteriota bacterium | reverse complement strand
AACTCGCTAATAGCGTCGTCGAACCTTCTCCTCTCGTAATAGGCAACGCCGAGATAAATCCCCACGTCGGGTTCATAGGGGTTTTTCGCCACCTCGTCCCTGTAAAACCTAAGCTCGTCTCTCCATACCCAGTTTCTCATGGAGGTGGCGGCCGTCAGGGGTATAACGAGGGTTACAGCCACAAGGGCGGTAAAAGTCGCTTCCTTCAAATTAAAAGAAAATCTCTTCCTCACATACTCCCTGAGATAAAAGAGGGAGGCGACGGCTGAGAGCACGATACCCACGCCGGGCAGATAAATTCTGTGCTCGTTGAATACGTCCAAAATGGGTATTACCGAGGATTCAACCGCAATGGTGATGAAGAACCATATGATGCCGAAAGATATGAGGAACGGATAAAAACTCTTTTTCCTCACCGCGCGGATAAAAGTACGTACGGCATAGGCCATTAGAGCGATTAAAAAGACCGAGGAGGCGATTACAGGTCCGTTGAAAAAGGTCCGCTTCAAGGGCCAGTAATAATCGAAGTGCTGGTTCAGGGGCAGAAAGATCTTCTTTATATAGGCCGGGATAACCGTGGTCTGAGTAAGAAGATAGGTGTACGGAGAGAGCTCGGTCAGGTCCAGAATCTTCCTGTGCTTCATCCTGAGCTGCATGCTGTTTACACCGCCGGCGCCGGGTATCTCAGGCGAAAAAAGGCTTAAGGGGATAATGAGGAGCGTGGCGAAAAAAGGCGCGAGGAGATAAAGGCGTCTTTTCCATCTGCCGCGAAAGAGGCTTAACTCAAGGACGGTGATGACAAGGGGGATTGTGGCGGCTATCTCCTTGGTCTTCATCGCCAGTATCGTCGAGGCGAAAGCGCCGAAATAGGCGAGCGTTACGTAAGGGGACCTGCCTTGTCCGTCGTCTGCGCCACCCCCGTCGTCATCCATAAACAATCTCGCTTTGAGGTAGAAGACAAGCGCAAGGAGATAAAATAACGCGCACAGAGAGGTGAACCTCTGGGAGATGTACGTAACGGCCTGGGTGTTTATGGGGTGGACGAGAAAGACTACTGCCGTAAGAAAGGCTATTGCCGAGGCCGCGCCGGCCCCCCCTTCCCTGTCAATCTCCGGAGAACCTGAAAAAAGCGGCGTCCTGAATAGAATATTTATAAAGGAGTAGACAAGGAGCGCGTTGGCTATATGTATAATGACGTTTACAAGATGAAATGAAAAAGGGGCCGGACCGAAGGCCTTGTAATTAAGGAAAAAACTCACATCGCCGATGTATCTCAGCCCTGTGGTGTCCGCGAGATTTCCCGGCGACATGACCCATGAATTACCCGCCACATAGGCCCGGTCGTCAAGGACAAAAGGGGCGTACAGGGCGTTGTAGTAGGCTAAAAGCCCGAGGAGGATAAATATTATGAGGCGGTATCTGAATCTCAGGAATTCCTGTTTTGCCATAAAAATTATACAGCCCTGCCCGTTAAGGCACGTCCTTGACGCCCTTCCCGGGCCTTTCGCCGGGCCCGTTGAGGATATAGGAGAGGACCCCGGCCGCCTTTTCATGGGCCGGGTTGAGTTTAAGGGTCTCACGTAGTTCGGCCTCGGCCTCGCGCGGCCTACCCATCTTGAAATAGAGGACGCCCAGGTTAAAGTGCGGAGAGACCCTGTCGGGACGCAGCCTCGCGGCGACCTTCAACTGCTCGACGGCCTCAGCGTAGCGGCCGAGAGCCGCGTAAGTATACCCGAGGTTATTGCGGCCAGGAAAAAACCCGGGCTTTCTCTCTACCACGTTTTCGAACTCGGTGGCCGCGTCTTCGTGACGACCCCTTTTAAAGTAGGCTATCCCCAGAAGAAGCCGCAGGTCCGCTTCGTTGGGGTTGTTTTGAATATCCACCTCATAAAGCCTCACTTCGTCCCCCCAGACGCCGTTTCTCATAAAGGCGGCCGCCCCAAGGGGCGCCGCCGTAACCACCGCCACTACGAGCGTAAAAACGGCGGCGGGAAGTTTCATGGAAGACCTTTTTATCAAGACTTTTCTCAGGTAAAAGAGCGCCGATACTGCCGAGAGGATTATGCCGATGCCCGGAAGATATACCCTGTGCTCGTTTATAACGTCCCTTATGGGAATTATCGAGGACTCCACTGACGACGTAACGAAAAACCACACCACGCCCAGGGAAATTAGAAAGAGATAGGCCATATTCCTTTTAACGGAGCGTATGAGTCCGTACAGGGAAAGGGCCAAAAGGGAAATAACAAAAAAACCACCTGTAACGACCTGTAAATCAAGAAGGGAGTCCCTTAAGGGCCAGTAATAATTAAAATGCTGTTTCACTGGCGCGAAGACCATCCTTATATATACCGGGATAACGGTAAATTGGGTTATGAGATATTGGTAAGAGGAGACCTGAAGGTCCTCGATCTTTTTCCGTCTCATAAACTCCTCGGCCTTGTTGACTCCGCCTGATTGGAGGGCATCGGGCCTCAAGAGGCTCAAGGGTATTATAAGGAGCGTGAGGAAAAAGGGCAGCAGCAGGAAAAGCCGCTTCCTTGCACGGCCCGTAAAGAGCGTTATCTCAAGGAGCGCCATTACAACGGGTATTGTAAAGGCTATCTCCTTTGTCTTCATGGCGAGCACAGTCGCAACAAAGGCGCCGAGGTAAGGGGCTGAAAGAAATATCGAGCCCCGTGAACGTCCCGGAGCGCTCTCACCGAGACGCGCCCTCAAGTAAAGGGTGACGGCCGCGAGGTAGAAGAGGACCGAAAGAGAGGTATAACGCTGGGATATATAGGTTACGGCCTGCGTATTAATGGGGTGAACGAGGAAGACAAGCGACGTGATGAGCGCTATTGGAAGGCAGGCCTCCTTTATTGAGGCGTCCCTCGATGTGGCATTCACGAAAAAGGGCGTCGTGAAGATGAGTTTTATTAAGGAGAATACAAGGGCGGCGTTAATAATGTGAACTACTACGTTTACGAGATGAAAGGAGAAGGGGCCGGGGCCGAAGAACCTGTAATTAAGGAAGAAGCTCACGTCGCCGATGTATCTCAGCGGCGTGGTGTCCAAAAGGTTCCCCGGGGACCTGATCCAGGGGTTCCTCACTATGTAAAGAGTGTCGTCGAAGGCGAAAGGGGCGTAGAGGGCGTGGTAGTATACGATGAACCCGACGATGACAAGTGCGGCGTAAAAATACCTGGACTTCAACTGCGTTGGCTCCGCCATATCAGTAGAATAGAAAAAAGGAGGGGTTTTTAGGAAAAGCCCCTCCTTCTTCTCTAAATACTCTTCTCCAAACATTAGGGAGAGTTTGCGAACTCGAAGTTTCCGTCAAACAATACGACCGAGTTGTTATCCGTAAGTCCGGCCGCTGTGGTCTTGAGCTCGATGTTTCCGGCTGTGAGTGTCATGCCGCCGTCAACAAAGGTTATGTTCTGAGACTTCTGATAACCGCCGGCATTGAGTTTGGCCAGAGAGTCCACCGTAGCAGCGGGGTTATCCGTAAGATAAGCCTGCGCCGCGGTGTAAGCGTTCTTCGTGTCGGAATCAAGCTCGGTCTTATAGGCCCTCAGCCTGTACTTGGTGAACTGGGGGATGGCTATAGCCGCGAGTATGGCGATAATCGCGACGACTATAAGGAGCTCGACAAGTGTGAAACCTTCTTCTCTTTCTCTGACGCGGGTCAAAATCTTGTTGATTGACATCTCCTACCTCCTTTCTTGAATGATAGACTCTGACCGTTCTCCTGAAACCCGGTCACTTATATATAAAGCAATTCACATGCCAATTATAAAAATCAATTAAATTAGGAGGTTACAGATAGAGAGAGGTGAAAGGGAGGTTGCTTTGTGACAAAAATTGTCACAATAATGACATTTTGTGTTAATAAAAGTATACACTATGAGTAGAAAGGCCCTTACAACTCCGCGCTTGAGGGGGGCATTCCCCTGACAAGGGCCTCTATTTTTTCCGCCCCTTCGGCCCTCCCCGTCTTCCTGAGTCCCGCGGCGAGTTTTTTAAGAACCCCGGCGTATTCGGGATTGATCTCCACAGCGCGCCTGTAATAGTCGATGCCGCGGGCGTAGTTACCTTGCTCAAAGAGGGCGTTACCGAGATAATAAAAATTCTCCGCAAGTTCAGCGTCATCCTCGGTTAAAAATGCGGCCCTTTTTAAGGCCCTTTCGGCGCAAGCGAACCTTGAGACTTTGAAGCAGGCCCGTCCAAGGGTCCTGTACCCCATGTACTCGGCACTGTCATCGGCAAGTCTCGTATATTTCTCAAGCCACCTCGCTGACTCTCCGTACTCCTTCATGTCAAAGAGCGTCAGGCCCGTGGCGAGGTACCCCTTGAGGAATTTATCGTTGCCCGCCACAGAGGCCTTGAAGTATTTCAACGCCTCGGGGCGCCTCTTGAGTTTTCCCTGGGCCACGCCCATATCGTAGCTCGTGTAACTGTCGTCGCTTACGGAGAGGGCGTACCCTAGCTCCTTTACGGCCTCCTTAAGATTTTCCTCGCCGCCAAGTTCGGTATAGACAAGGCCCAACAGCCTGTGGGGCCTCGCGAATCCGGCATTGGCACCCTTGCCTCCGTCCTCAAGCGCGGTTATGACCCCTTTGAGTTGAACCTTTGTCTTTTCGAGTCTCTCCTCTCCTGAAGGCAGAACTATCTTTTTTACGCCCGCGCATGGGTTTACGTCGAGGCCCCTTTGAGAAATTATCCCCTCATATTTCCCGGCCTTCTTAAGATACAGGACCGAAACATCGTCAAAGACAACGGGCGACCAGTCTTCGTCGTGGTAAAGTTTGGAGCAAAAGGGTTTTTCTATCTTTACAAGGGCCGCTTCCAGGTTGTATTCGGCCACGAGCCTCTTCCAACTCGGCGTGTTGTTCACAAGCCTTGTCGTCCAGAAGAAATAAGGCGAGTAGACGGTGGGAGTCCTGCCGTCGATAAAGACGACCCTGCCCGGGGAATTGAATATCAGGTACCCGCCGAAGACATAACTGTTGTACAGAGGGCCGGTTATCTTCTCCCTCTTCATAAAGTCCACAGTGCCCACGGGAAAGTTGGCGCCGCTCACGCCGAGTCCGTAGTTTTCCCTTATTTTGCTGTTTGAGAAAACCCCGACCATTAATAGCGCCACGAAGACCCCCGACAGGAGCACGGTGTACTCAACCTTTTTAGAGGCCCGCCCCCCCCCGTCGAGATAAGCGCTCACATTTGAGGCGATAGCAGGGGCGGCGCAAAAGGCGAAGAGGGCTGTCCAGCGTGCATGGGTGGCCGCCATGTAGGACACCGCGGCGAATATAATGAGGTTGCGCATCCTTAAGCGGCGGTAGTTGACGAAGAACGAAAAAATACCACCGTAAAAGATAAGCCTGAAGGCGAAGTGGTTTACGGGATAGGGGTAGAGGGAGAAGAACAGCTCCCTGTAGGGAAGCCTCACCCATTCCCCTATATGACGGAGGGCGTCGGCGTTCACCCCGGCCTGGTGGACGAAGGGGAATAAGACGAGCTTAAGCCCGTAGGGGTTTATGACGCTGACGAGAGGGACAAGGAGCGAGGCCGCGAGGAGCCTTTTCCTCGAGACGTTGATTTCGCGGAAATAACCGATACCCCCCTTTATGAAACCGTCTATAATATCCCCCGAAGCATAGGCCCACACAATAAAAACCCCGAGAACGGCGCTCGAGTGTATGTTTATCCACAATACCTGCAACGGCAGGAGCATTAAGAGGAAGATTGCCCTTTCTTTTTTTTCATGGAGGTTAAGAAGGAGGAGGTAGAGGGATAGGAAGAGAATCCCGAAGAGATGGGGACGTATGAAAAGCCTTGGAAAGGCGGCCGCGAAGACGATGATAAGGAACGAGCCCGAGAGCCATACCCTCCCGGCGCTCACGGTGTTGAGATTGACGTAAAGGACGGCGAAGATCAAGGCCGACACAAGGAGCTGGAGGATAAAAAGCCCCGTCCAACCGCCGAGCAGGGTATAAAAGAAATGGGCTATGACCTGAAAACCCCAGGTAAAATCAACCCACTCGGAGCCCGCGAAGGTGTAACTGAAGGGGTCTGTCGTTGGCACGCTCAGGTGCCCGACGATCCACTGCCCCGCGCTCAGCGCCCAGAATATATCGGAATCCCTGTGCTGTATCTGGTAAGTGGCAAGGAGTATAAATACCGTTACAAGAACGAGGAGTACGGCGCCGCATATCCACTTGATGCGCTCATTCTTCCTGTATATCATATTTGCTCAGTTTATAACGCATTGACCTGAAGGACAGCCCCAGGAGTTGGGCCGCCTTTTTCTTGACCCCCCCCGCCTTCTTGAGAGCGTCGGCGATTACGGCCCTCTCGAACTCCTCGATGGTCTTTTCGAGGTCCATCCCCTCCCCCGGTATCTTCATGATGTAAGGGTCGCCGCCAGGTCCGTCGGCGCCTGGGGCCAGGTAGGGTGGCAGGCTCGCACGTGTCAGGGTATCGGAGGGTTCGAGAGTTACGGCCCTTTCTATAAGGTTCTCAAGCTCACGGATGTTGCCGGGGTAAGTATGGGAGACGAGCGTCTTTATCGCCTCCTTTGATATCCTCTTAATTTCCTTTCCGTGAGCCTTGCTGAACTTCTGTATGAAATGACCCGCGAGCAACGGTATGTCCTCTTTCCTTTGACGGAGCGGCGGAACAACTATCCTTATTACGTTCAACCTGTAAAAGAGGTCGTCACGGAACCTCCCCGCCCTCACCTCCTCGTCAATGTCCTTGTTAGAGGCGGCTATTATCCTCAAGTCAACGGAGATGTCCTCTGTGCCGCCCACGCGCCTGAAATTCCTCTCCTGCAGGAAACGGAGGAGTTTTACCTGGAGGTGCTGGGGCATCTCCGTTATCTCGTCGAGGAAGAGGGTGCCGCCGTCGGCCTGTTCCACGAGCCCCAGCTTTTCGGCGACGGCGCCGGTAAAGGAGCCCCTTGTGTGGCCGAAGAGTTCGCTCTCGATGAGGTTTTCAGGTATTGCGCCGCAGTTTATGGCCACAAAAGGCGCCGTGCCGCCGTCCACCTCATAGTGGACGGCCCTGGCGACGAGTTCCTTGCCCGTGCCGCTTTCGCCCGTTATAAAGACGTTCGCCTTTGTGGCGGCCACGCTCCTGACGAGGTTGAATACCTCGGCCATGGCAGGGCTCTCTCCTATAATGGCGGTAAGGCCCCAGCGCGCCTTTATGTCTTCCTTGAGACTCCTGTTTTCTTTTTTTAAATCAAGGTGTTCGATGGCTTTCTTGATATTGAGTTTTATCTCGTCCACGTTAAAAGGCTTGGTAAAATAATCAAAGGCGCCGGCCTTCATGGCGTCGATGGCCGTGTCCACGGACGCGTAGGCCGTTATCATTATAACAGGCACGTCCGCGTCGAGGTCCTTGACCTCCTTCAAGAGCTCCACCCCGTCCATCCCCGGCATCCTGATGTCGGAGATGACGAGGTCGAAGTCGTTGCCCCTGAGGTACTCAATGGCCCTATCGCCCGAGGGGAAGCTCGTGACGTCGTAGCCCTCTTTTCTCAGCATTATATCGAAAAAGGTCCTCATGTCTTTTTCGTCGTCAACGACGACGATCCTGGACTTCGCCTTTTTCCGCTCCATGGCCATCCCTTGAATACCCCCGAAGAAAAAAATTATTCCATCTAATGGACCGTAGCCGAGGCAGGCAGTATGACGCTGAAGACGGCGCCCCTGCCGACTCTGCTCTTTACCTCTATGGCCCCGCCGTGGCTCTCCACTATCCTGTGCGCTATGGCGAGGCCGAGCCCCGTGCCGTCGGACTTTGTTGAGAAGAAGGGGTCGAAGATATTGGCGAGCTTTTCCGGCTCTATGCCCTTTCCCGTATCCTTTATCTGCACCCCTACGAAGTTATAATTCTTTCCAGCCCCGGCCGCATCGACTTCGGCGGCCTTGGTCTTAAGCCTGTCATAGCCCGTCCTGAACGAAGAGGTTACGGTGAGGCGCCCGCCCTTTTCCATGGCCTGGGCCGAGTTAAGAAAAATATTCCAGAAGACCTGACCTATCTGGCGAGCATCGCCTTCGACGTAAATGTCGTCGTTCAGGTAACTCTCAATCTCTATGCCTTCGGCCTCTGATGAGTTCTCGAGCAACCGGATGGTCTCGCCTATGATTTCACTTAGGTTCACCATCTCTCTCTGGTTGTGCGCCGGCCTCGCGAAGACGAGAAAGTCGGTAATGAGGGCGTTGAGCCTGTCCGTCTCCCTCAGGACTATCTCCATGAGCGAGAGTTCGTCGCCCTCTATTTTAACCTGGTCCTTAAGTACCTGTATGGAGCCGCTTATGGAGGCAAGCGGGTTACGTATCTCATGGGCTATGCCCACGGAGAGTTCGCCCAGGGCCTTGAGTTTCTCCGCCCTTCTGAGTTGCTCTTCCATGGACTTCAACTGGGAGAGGTCCTGGAATATTACGATATTTGCCGCATCGCCGCCCTGGCCTCTGGACATCATGAGGCCTAAAAAGACCTCCCCTCCCCCCTTCTTCCTGACCCTCTCCTCGAACCTCACGCCGGCGCGCGTCAGCGCGTGCGTATCGGTGAGGATGCCCGGGAAGACCTCTTCCACCTGCCTGTAATATACGTCCCTCAGCGAGTAGCCCGTAATATTCTCGGCGGCCTTGTTAAAGGAGGTTATCCTCGACCCCTCGTCGAGCGTCATTATGCCGCTCGAAATGCTCTCGACTATGAGCCTGTTGAGCCTCTCGAGTTTTTCAAAGTCTATCCCCTTCTCTTCGAGTTCCCTCTCGAACCTTTCTGTCCTCTCGG
>BTQV01000048.1:0-8893 GCA_036986055.1 Thermodesulfobacteriota bacterium | reverse complement strand
TTCTCCTCATTATAGATTTTTATCCACTCGAACGCATAAAGAATATAAAAGGGGTAATAATCGAAAAGATCCCCTTCTTCGTCCTCGCCGCCCTCTCGGCGGCCGTCACCATCTGGGCGCAGCAAGAGACTGTACAATCTCTCTATGCGTACACGATTACGGACAGGATAGCCATCTCCGCCCGCGCCTATATTTTTTATTTATACAAGATGGTAATACACTTAAACCTCTCGCCAGTTTATCCACGCCACGTGGCAGGAGGGCTGCTTAACCCCCTGACGCTTGCGGCCTTTGTGCTCTTGCCCCTGATTACGGTGGTTTGCATAATAAAATTCAGAAAAAAATTTTTCTTAGCGTCTGGCTCTTTTACCTGATAACCCTTCTGCCGGTCATAGGTATAATCAAGGTGGGCGAACAGGTCGCCGCCGACAGGTATACCTATCTGCCGAGCATCGGCCCCTTTCTCCTCGTTGGCCTCGGCGTGGCCCTCTTGCTGGAAAAGGCCCGTCATAAACCTCTTATTAAGGGCGGCATCGTTATAGCGGCGGCTTTCATCATCGGCGTATTAGACTTCAGGACAACGGTGCAGGAGGCCGTCTAGAGAGATTCTTTAACATTCTGGACTTATGTGAGTGGGCTCTATCCAAAGAGGCTGCCCCTGGCCCACAACAAAAGCGGCCTCGCTTATGAAGAGGTCGGCGACTACGCGCGCTATAGAAGAGTACACAGCCGCCATTAAAATAGACCCGGAGTATGTCCTTGCTTACAATAACCGTGGAGTCGTTTATTTCAAGTCTGGGGATTATGTGAAGGCGATGAAGGATTTTAACCGCGTCCTTACTCTCGACGAGCGGTTTAAAGACGCGTATATCAACCGCGGTCTTGTATATAAAAGGCTCGGCGATTACACACAGGCTATAGAGAATTATAATATCGCCATAGCCCTTGACCCGGGTTGGCGCAAGTCATATATAAGCCGCGGTGTGGCATACGGGGAAGAGAAAAAATTTGAACTCGCGCTTAAGGATTTCAACAGGGCCGTGGAGATATAGCCCAGAGCGGCGGTATCCTATCTTAACAGGGGTACCGTTTACTTTATGATGAAGGATTACCCCCGGGCCATTGAAGACCTTGAAAGGGCGGCCGCGTTGGACCCGGGAGACCCGGCCGTCTATTATAAACTCGGCCTCGTCTATTTAAAGACCGGACAGGTCGGTCCTTCGTCAAAAAATTTTAAAAAGGCCGCTGACCTTGGCATGGAAGAGGCGCTTAAGTTTTTGCCGGGTGCGCAATAATAAATTTTTTTTAAAGACCAACTAATAGTCCGGTAAAAAACGGAGCGTGGTTTTTGTCTTTTGCGGTGAGCGTATCGCAAAAAAATGTGGGAGACAGGCAAGAGGATTACGGTTTTCATGCCGGTTATACGGATTTGTCATTTGCCTTTTTTTCTTTCTCCGTACAGATGTTATTGTAGGCGCACCAGCCGCAGTTGAGGTAATCGGGCGTGGCCGTAAAATCCCTCTTTCTTATGCCCGAGGCGACCTCCTCTATCATGGCGGCCGCCTTTTCGAGGTTCTTTTCCTTGAAGACAGCGCGGCCCACGAGGCCTGACTCCACAAAATGGAGCTCGCACCCTGCAGGGGGCGAGCCGAAGACCTTTTGGAAGGCGAGGCTGTAAAGCATGAGTTGTGTCGAAGACTTTGTTTTTTTATCCGCCTTTGATTGGTCTCTCACGTCCGAGGTCTTGAAATCTATTATACAGGGGCCGTCATCCCTTTCAACGATGAGATCCCACCTCCCTTTGAGGGTCTCCCCCTCTACGTCCACGTTGAACGCCCTCTCCACGGCCCTGGGTTTAATCTCTTTCGCCTTTGCGTAAAAGCGTTTCAGGGCGTCAACGCCGGCGGAAAACCTCTGGCGCTCATGATCCTTTGAAATAAAACCCTCGCTCCTCCAAGAGGCCCTGAAAACATTCAAGAACTCTTCTTCCGGGGCGGGCACATTGTCAAGGGCCCTTCTGAAGTAAAAGGATATGGCGTCGTGCACGGCCTTGCCGTACATGATGGTGTGGTGGGGGAGGAGCGGTATGTTTAATATGTGGATGAACCTGTACTTGAAGGGGCATGTAAGGTAATCGTCAATCTTGTAAGAGGTGAGCGAAAGTACGCCCTCGCCCTCGCGCGTTGCTTTCATAATCATTTCGGGGTCCGGCTCGCGGCCGAATTTTTTTATGAACTCCGCGGACCCGGAGCGGACGGTCTCGGCTCTCGGCAGGTCGAGCGCTTCCATGACAAAGGGGCTTACCTTCCGGGCCCTCTTGCCGCCGTAGCCGGACGCGCTCGTGAGGAAAAGGTTGTCCATGGCCCGCGTCATGCCCACGTAAAAGAGCCTGCGCTCCTCCTGAAGGTGGAAGTCCCCCTCGGGCAGTATGTCTTTTATAAGTGCTTCGGGGGGCTCTATGGGGTCTTTGCGCGCCCTTCTCGGGAAGCGGTCTTTTACGAGGCTGACCATAAAGACAACGGGGAACTCAAGGCCCTTTGCCTTGTGTATGGTCATCACCTGTACTGCGTCGTCCTCTGTGTCGGGTTCCGCCGTGCCCGGGTTCTCTCCAGCCTCGATGAGAATGCCCAGCTCTTCAACGAGGGTGGTCGTCCTGTTTATGGAAAGGGTCTCTTCAATGGATGAAATTTTTTCAAAGAAGCGCGCGATGTTGCGGACCCTCTCTTCGGCCTCCGGCGTATTTTCACTCGCGAGCTCGCCCATGTAGCCGGAGTCCGTAAGGAAGGAGTAAAGGACCCGGCCGGCGCTCTCGTTTACGGCCTGACGGCTGAAATTTTTTATGTCGTCTACGAGCCTCTTGATGCCGGTAAGCCCGTCTGGCGATATGTTTAACTTCTGCGTGGAAAGATTTTTTTCGGCAGTCCCCTCCATTATGTAAAAGAGCGGGCTGTTGCATCTACGCGCGAGGTTGTTGCAGGGGATAAGGTCCATGGCGTCGATATTGTATACACGTGATGTGGCGAGATGAAAGAGGCTCAGGTTGTCGGTAAAGTCGGTTATTATTTTGAGAAATGCTATGAGTTCCGTGACCTCTTCCCTTGAAAAGAGGCCGCTGTTGCCGGAAAAACGGCAGGGGATGCCCCTTGATGCGAGGGCGTGGAGGAACGGGGTTGCGTCGCTCCGCGCCCGTACAAGGATTGCGTGGTCGCCCAAGGGCGCGGATTTTTCCTTTACGTTTTTATAGATAGTCTCCGCCACATAATCGGCCTCTTCATGGACGGTGTTGAAGTGGAGGTGCCTGACACCGGGGTCCTGCCCTTTTTTCCCGTCAAAGGGTCTGGCCGAGGTCAGTTTCTTGTCCATGCCGCCCTTGACCTCGAGCCTTTCGGGGTTGTTGTGTGTTATGAGCCTGTAGGCCGCGTCGAGTATGGGCTGAACCGAGCGGTAGTTCTTCTTGAGAGTAACGGGCTTTACCTCTGGAAAGGATTTCAGGAAGTTAAGGACATTGCTTACGGCGGCGCCCCTGAATTTATATATGCACTGGTCGTCGTCGGCCACCACGGTAATGTTCTTCCTCTCACCCGTTAAAATCTTCAAGAGTTCCAACTGGGCGTAGTTCGTGTCCTGGAACTCATCGGCGAGTATGTGGAGGAATTTTTCCCGGTACCTCTTCAACACGTTGGGCCTTTTGCGGAACAACTTGAGGGTGAGGACGACGAGGTCGCCAAGGTCCACAAAGCCGTTCTTCGCGAGAATCTCCTGATAGCGCTCATAACTCTCAGCCAGTTCGGTCTGCTCTTTAAGGAAATCCTCGAACTCAGGCCCCTGCTCTTCGGTCCCCTTCTCTTTAAGCCCTTCAACGTAGGACAAAAACTCCTCGGGCTCGACGTCCTCGTCTTTGAGTCTGCTGAAGAGTTTAATGAGGGCGTTAATATGCTTCGAAGGGTCTCCGGCGGGCCTGAAGTAATCGAGGGGGAGGTTGAAGATATTCCTCTTGAGGAGGATAACGCTCTCGGGGCCGCCGAGTATCTTGTAGTCGGGGGGCAGGCCCAGATACAGGGCGTTGTCCCTTAAGACATTGTCGCAGAAGGAATGGAAGGTAGATATCAATACGTTGGAGTAGCCGTAAGGCACCAGGGCGTCGACACGCTCCTCCATCTCACGGGCCGCTTTTTCCGTAAAGGTGAGGGCGAGTATCTTTGACGGGTCCACGCCTTCGGAGATGAGGTGGGCGATCCTTCTGGTTATAACACGCGTCTTGCCCGTGCCGGCCCCGGCTATTATGAGAAGAGGCCCGCCAACATGCTCCACGGCCTCGCGCTGCTCTTTATTTAAACCCGAAAGGGTCTCTTGTTTCATAAGAAAGGTTTTTCAGAAAGAATAAAAGACCGGCAACCGGGCCGGACTACAAGGCGCGGGCCTGCGGGCTTTTATTTTTTTATCTCTTCGGGGGTTTTTACTGCTCTATATGAAGGGCGGCCCTTGCGTCCACGGCGACGACCCCTTTTTCATAGACGACGAGGGGGTTTATCTCCAGCTCACTGAGCCCGTCCGTGCCCTCCACTATTTTTGTGAGTTTTACCAGAACCTCGGCCACGGCGTCCAGGTCCTTCCGGGTGTCGCCGCGGTAGCCCGTAAGGAGCGGATAACCCTTTACCTCTTTCATCATTTCAAGTGCCCCTTCCTTGTCCAGGGGCGCGAGGGCGAAGCTTACGTCTTTCATGAGTTCAACGGCCACACCGCCCGTTCCGAACATGGCCGTCACACCGAATTGTTTGTCCTTGACGGCCCCGATAATGACCTCGGTGCCCCGCTCCACCTCTTCCTCTATAATAAAACCCTCTATAAGGGCCATGGGAATTTCATCCGCTATGTGGAGTATCATCCCGGACCAGGCGTCCTCGATATCCTTTGAACTCATGAGCCCCGTTTTTACACCCCCCACATCGCTCTTATGGGGTATGTTGGGAGAGATTATCTTTAATACGAGGGGATAGCCCATGGCCTCGCCCACCTCCATGGCCACGTTCACGTCCTTCACGACCTGGTAGTTGGGTACGGGGATGGAGGCGAGTTTAAGGACCTCGTTCACCTCAGGCTCTACGAGCGTGCTTCTGCCGAGACTGAGCGCCTCCTTTACGAGCCTTTCTATGCCTTCGAGGTCTATTTGCATTACAGGACTTTTTTTCTTTTTACGAGCAGCGAGGCCGCCCTTGCGGCCCCCTCGGGTGTGGGAAAAACTTGCAGTCCCGCCCTTCTGAAAAGGTCCATCTTCGACCTTGTGTACTCCCCTCCCGGGGTACAGATTATTATGGGTTTTTTTAAAAGTTTTTTTATCCTTGCGATGAGCTCCGGGAGTTCGTCGGTAAGGGCCGGGGGCCCCCAGAGCGGGGCTACTATGGCCATGTCGTATTCGCCTCCCGAGAGCGTCTTTTCAACGGCTTCGCTGAAGAGCCCGTCCGTTGCGCTGCCCGTTAAATCAATGGGGTTCGCCAGGGAGCAGAAGGGTGGCAGAACCCCCTGGAGCCTCTTTTTTGTCTCCTCATCGAGGGCCGGGACATCGAGGCCCGCCTCCACGCATGAGTCGGCTATACCCACGCCTATGCCTCCTCCGTCGGTTACTATCATTACCCGGTTCCCGCCGGAAAATTTCTCCGAGGCGAGGACCCTGGAGGCGTACAAAAAATCCTCGTAACCATCAAGCTCTATTATACCGGCCTTTTTAAAGGCCGCCCTGTAAATCTCGTACCTTCCCGCTATGGCCCCGGTATGGGAAAATGCGGCCTTTGCCGCCGCTTCGGTCCTTCCGACCTTTACAGCGGCCACTGGTTTCTTCGCCGCGCATCTGGAGGCGGCTTTAACGAACCTCCTGCCGTCTTCCACTGATTCTATGTACACGGCCACGGCCCTGGTGGCGTCGTCGTCGGCGAGGAACTCAAGGCAGTCCGATTCGTTGACGTCTATCTTGTTACCGTAACTTACTATCCGCGCCACCCCTATGCCCTCTGCCGCCAGTTCGTCCATTACCGTAACGGCAAAGGAGCCGCTCTGGGAGATGATGGAAAGCCCGCCCGGCCCGGGCCTTTTCATCCTTTCACCGGGGATGAAAAAAGTATCGAGCCCGCTCACCGTGTCGTATATTCCCATGCAGTTCGGCCCGATTATCCTGATGCTCCCTTTTTTAACCGATTCTTTTAACTCCAACTCAAGGGCGCGCCCTTCCTCTCCCGATTCCCCGAACCCGCCGCTTATAATAACGGCCCCTTTAAGCCTTGCCTCCGACTCTTTGATTATCCCCGGGACAACGCTTGCGGGCACGGCGAATATGGCCAGGTCAATCTCCTCTTTTATATCGTTCAGAGAAGGGTAGCATTTAAGGGGGCCTATCTTTTTATGCGCGGGGTTTACAGGATAAATTTTTCCGGAAAACCTTGAGTTTTTAAGGCCCTCGAGCAGTATACTGGAAATCCTACCCGGCGTGTCCGAGGCCCCCACAAGGGCCACTCTTTTGGGGTTGAAGAAAAAATCCAGCATCCAGGCCTGCTCCGTTTTATGAAACGCCGCTTCGTCTTAAAAAGCGCCCCCCTTGTTTTAGGGGGGGTGGTGAAAACCACGTCAGTCGAGCTTAAAGGCCACTCTGAGTATGACTTGATATTCGACCACCTTTCCGTCGACGATCCTTCCGTGCTGTTCCGAGACCTCGAACCACGCCAGACCGTGCAGGCTTTTCGATGCCCTGTCAATGGCGGTGTTTATGGCGTCCTCATAACTTTTCTCGGAAGTGCCAACAAGTTCAACCCTTTTATAGACCTTATCCATAACAACCTCCCATGTAGAGTTTTTATAAGACCTTTTCACTGCTTATAAGGCCGGAGTTTCGCCTTTTAAAAAGAGGCCGGGAAAATTTTGATGTATAAAAAGTAATTTTTAAAGCACCCCAACGCCCACCAAGCGCCCTCCCGTAAGCCGGTGTCATAGCCCCCCTCCCCACGGGATCCCCCCCTCAGGGTTTCAGGGCCTGAGAGGTGAAAAAGATAAGGACCACCCCGCCCGCTATTACGGTCATATTCAGCACGGAGCTTACAAAATGAACCTTTTTAAATTCCTTACGGAAGAGAGCCTTTTTTTCCGTGTCCTCCGTCGCCTTTATATCGGCCTTTAAGGTCCGTGCCCTTGCGCCCACGGTAAGGCCCGAGTAAAAGGTTATGACTGTCATGGCCGCGAGAAGGAGCAGACGAATGGCCGGGAAACTCTTTTCAATATATGAGACTACTAAAAGGGCTATAATGGCCAGGGAACTCGACACATAGCCTATGGCCCAGTATTTGGGGAATATTGCTCCCACCACAGTGCCGGCCTCTTCTCTTGGAAGGACCTTGAAGATACTCGGGGCCGCGAAAAATGAGAAGAAGACGAGTGCGCCGAGCCAGACAACTATGCTAAGGAGGTGAATGAATTTTGCAATCCCGACGACCGTCATCTTCAACCGTTTTTTTGTTGAAAAACCTTGAAAAATTACTGATTTTATACAACATAAACGGTGTTTTTACAATAAAAAACACACATGTTATATTACGCGCCCGGCCTTCCGTCAATTATACATTGAAATCATCATGGCAGGCGTGTTTTTTTGGATTGATTTTCCAGCACGTCCGTTGCTAAACTTTATTTGATTACGGAAACCATATCCGGCTTCAAGGGCGGCCCGGGAGGGAGGGCCTTGAAAATGCTTTTAACGGGAGAAGAGATGGGCGCTTACGGCCGCATAAGGCTTAACCTTTGCGGAGAATTAGAAAAACGCACTGTCCTTGAGGCAGACGCCTTCAAAAACCTCAAACTCTGGGCGCCGCGCGTGGCCGAGGCCCTTACCGTGGTGGACGGGGAGGGTAAACTCTTCAGGGCGAGGGTCCTCGGCATCAAGGAAGACACGGCAGAAGTCCTCCTCTTTGAAAAAATGGCGTCACAAAAGGGGATTTTACCCGAGGTAACGCTCCTTCAGGCCCTGCCCGACAGGGAGAGGATGGAACTCATAATAGAGAAGGCCGTGGAGCTCGGCGTCACAAGGATAATCCCCTTCAAGTCAAATAGGTCGATAAGCCTCGAAGAGAGGGAATTGAGGCAGAAGAAGGCCCACAAATGGGGAGACATCGCCCGAAGGGCGTCGAAGCAGTCGAGAAGAGATTTTATGGCAAGGGTTTTGTCTTACACCACCTTTGAAGGGGCGCTAAAAGAGGCGGGCAACGGGGCCGTGGAGGCCGTACTCTGGGAGAAGGAGGGTTCGAGATATATTAAAGAAATCTTGACAGCGGCGGATATCCCCGGCGCGCAAAGTGGCGGCGCAAAAAAAATCACCCTCCTTTCAGGCCCTGAAGGCGGCTTCGACGACGACGAAATCGCGAAGGCCCGGTCCTCTGGTTTTATCCCCGTAACACTGGGACCCTGGATATTGAGGGCCGAGACAGCGGCTATAACGGCTGTGGCCCTTGTCATGTATGAAGTCTCCTGCTGAGTTTATACTATTACCGGGTTTTGTCCGAAAAAAATCTTTCAGGGGGAATTCTTCAGGGATGGATGAAAAACTCATATGCATAAAGTGTCCCGAGGCCCGGTTTATCGACCCCAAAAAGGAGATATGCTACAAGACGGGGGGACTCTTCTGCAAAAAACTCAAGGCCATTGTCGGCAAATACGAAGCCTGCCGCCTGAAGGGCGCAAAAGCGGGGGCAAAGGGTAATGTGAAGGCGAAAGGGCGCTGAAAGGTTTTTTGTTTCACGCTTCATGGCGCCGACTTTTTATCCCCTTACCCGGCTCGACGGTATCTTCCTGCTCACTGTGGTCCCACCTTTTTTGAAGGGACGGCTTTTATGGTGGGCAGTGCCCACCCTACCCGGCT
>BTQV01000047.1:0-9183 GCA_036986055.1 Thermodesulfobacteriota bacterium | reverse complement strand
CTTTCCGGGGTTGGGCTTATACATCCTCGCAGCCTGGGCCGTCCTGACGTTCGCCTTTGTGGCGCCCATCATCCCGAAAAATCCCGCCAACATCGATAATATTGCGCCGGTTATATAGGCGACAGCCGTTGGAACCCCTATAAATATCCCAAGGGCCACGGCAACGAAAACAACGAAAATAAGCAGTATAGTGTATTGTCTCTTCAGATAAACCATGGCGCCGCCATGGATGAGTGCGGCTATCTCCTTCATCTTGGCGTTGCCATCGGGCTGCCTGACGACATAAACGTATATTATAGCCGCAAGTATAAGTCCCAGCACACCCAGAAAAGGTGCCATATTGGTAATAAATTCCATAATCTCGCTTATACTCCTTTCATAAAATCGTCCTTAATTCGCCTTATTGAACTTATTCATAGCCCCGGCAATCCCTTCCGTCGCAAGGACCTCTATCGAAGAAACGGCCCTTTCGAGCATGCCGTCGACAACCTCCATCTCTTCGGGGGTGAAAGGGCTAAGGACGTAATCCGCCAAATCCTCTTTCATGGGTCTTCCTATCCCCAGACGGATCCTCGGGAAAGCGTCGCTCCCAAGGCACCTGATAATCGAATCCACCCCTTTATGACCCCCGCCCCCGCCAGCGGGCCTTATCCTGATCCTGCCAAGCGGAAGATAGCAATCGTCGTAAACCACTACGAGGGACTCGATGGGAACTCTAAACTCCGAAAGAAAATCCTCGACCGCTTCACCGCTCAGGTTCACAAAGGTCATGGGTTTTATGAGGACCACTTCCCTGCCGGCTACAAGGCCTCTGCCCCACAACGCCTTCCCCGTAGAGTGGCCGCACCTTATGTTATAGACACTTGAAAGCCTGTCGATAAGCATGAACCCAACGTTATGCCTTGTAAGTTCATAACGTGGGCCGGGGTTTCCAAGTCCAGCGATGAGCAGCAAATAAAAAAATCCCGTCTCTTAATTATTATTGAGGCAAAAAAAGAGAAGGGGCCTACTCCTTCTCCCCCTCCGCTTCTCCTTCTCCCTCTTTCTCCTGGAAGCTCTTTGCCAGTTCTTCCTCAACCTCTTCGCCGGTCTTGGCCTCTTCCTCGGCCAAAGGCGCCGCTATGGAGACGACCGTAATATCCGGGTCGTCCACAAGGGTTACGCCATCGGGGAGTTTCACATCTTTCAGGTGAAAGGCCTGGCCAATGCCCAGAGACGTTACATCAACCTCCAGGGAGTCGGGTATGGACCTGGGCAGACATGCCACCGTCACCTTTCTTACGCCGTGCTGCACTATGCCGCCGAGCGTCTGGCCTTCCGCCTTGCCGATGAGAATCAACGGTATCTCAACGGTAATGGACTGGCCGAGAACGACCTCGATAAAATCGACGTGGACCACGCTGCTATGTACGGGGTCGCGTACGATCTCCTTCAACATGACCATCCTGTCCTGGTCTGCGCCGCCGAAATTCAGACTTATAATGGCGTTCTCGCCCGCGGAGCCGTGCAGAAGCTTATTAAACTCCCTGCCGTTAACCACAAGGGGTATCGAGCCTTCAATGGCGGGGCCGTAGAGCACGGCCGGGACCCTGCCCTCTCTTCTGAACCTCCGGGACGCGGATTTACCGGTCTCCGACCTTTTGTCGGCGGACAACGTTATCTGTTCCATAAATATTCCTCCAGCCTCTCTTTATATTGTTTAGTCTATATTGTTTGCTCTCAACCCAACAAAAGGGATAAAACTTTTTTAAAAAATCCTTACACAAAAAGCGAACTCACGGACCCGCCCACGTGGATCCTCTTTATCGCCTCGGCCAGAAGCGGGCCTATGGAGACGACCTTTATCTTCCTGGAATTTTTCTCCTCGCTCTGCCGGATGGTATTGGTAACGACGACCTCTTTAATGGGGGACTTCTCAATCCGCTCTATGGCAGGCCCGGAAAGCACGGCATGGGTGCAGCAGGCGTAGACCTCCTTCGCGCCAAACTCCTTGAGCGCCGAAGCCGCCTGCGTTATAGTCCCCGCCGTATCTATCATGTCATCGAGGAGTATGGCCGTCTTGCCCTCGACCTCTCCGACAACGTTCATCACCTCCGAGACGTTGGGCTCGGGGCGCCTCTTGTCAATTATGGCGATACTCGCCTCGAGCCTCTTGGCAAAGGCCCTCGCCCTTTCCACTCCCCCGGCGTCGGGTGACACAATTACAACCTCGTCGCTGAATTTATCCTGTATGTATTTGAGGAGAACGGGGGTGGCGTACAGGTTGTCGACGGGGATATTGAAAAAACCCTGGATCTGTCCGGCATGAAGGTCCATGCACAGGACCCTCGTCGCCCCTGCCACGGTAATAAGGTCGGCGACGAGCTTGGCGGTGATAGGCGTCCTCGGGGCCACCTTCCTGTCCTGTCTCGCATAGCCGTAATAGGGTATAACCGCGGTAATGGACTGGGCCGAGGCCCTTTTAAGCGCGTCGAGCATTATAAGGAGTTCCATGAGGTTATGGTTGCAGGGTGTGCACGTTGACTGTACCACATAAACCTCAAGCCCCCTTACGCTCTCCTGTATGTCTACACATATCTCCCCGTCGCTGAAGCTCTTCACGTCGGATTTGCCTGGCGTCACGCCGAGGTGCGCGCATATTTCTTCCACAAGCGGCCTGTTGGAATTTCCCGAAAAAATTTTTACTTTTTCCATTTTTTATAATATCTCTAACTTAATCGACAAAAAAATTGTGGCTGGGGCGGGAGGATTCGAACCTCCGAATGCGGGGATCAAAACCCCGTGCCTTGCCGCTTGGCTACGCCCCAAGAACCCCGTTCACTAAAAACGCCGATGAAGCGGCGGCGCAGTAAGCCTTGAAAGGCAATAAAAAGCCCGGTGTGAACTCCGCCCGTGGCACACGCCCGGTGCGGGCCTATAACCCCCGGACAAGAAAGACGGAATACCCCTTTTTGCCAAGTCTTTCCTTTAACGACTCAAAGGCCCCTTTCGCTCCGCCTTCACTCGGGAATACGCCGAATACCGTGGGACCGCTGCCCGACATAAGCGCGCCGTCGGCCCCGGACTCGATAAGAAGATCTTTGAGCGTTAATATCTCGGGGAATTCCCGCGAGGTTACCGTCTCAAGGTCATTTACGAGACTATCCTTAAGGCGCAACGGGTCGACAAAGGACTCGTCAGAATAAGATAACATATTATCTTCACTTGGCTTTGTCAAGTCGAAATTCCCGTATGCCCACTGCGTGGAGACCTTGAAACCGGGGTTTATCAGGATATAATGGAAAGAAGGCAGCTGAACCCGCCTTAAAACCTCGCCCCTGCCCGTTGCAACGGCCGGCCCCTTTAATATAAAAAAAGGGACGTCGGAACCGAGACTGCCGGCCATCTCCATAAGTTCCCCGGTACCGAGACCCGCGGAAAGCATATCGTTCATCAACATCAGAACAGCGGCCGCGTTGGAACTCCCGCCGCCGAGACCGGCGCCAACCGGTATAGATTTGTCTATAACTATCTCAACGCGCTTTTTGAGACCCGTCCTTTCCAGGAAGAGGGCCGCCGCCCTGAAGGCGAGGTTGGAATCGTCGGTGGGCACGTCGGCGTGGGCGCACTCAACCCTTATCCCGTCGCCGTCGTAAACGTCCATTGATATTTTGTCGAAGAGCGTTACGGGCTGCATGACTGTAAAGATGTCATGAAAACCGTCGTCTCTTTTTCTTATGACCTTGAGCAGCAGATTTATCTTGGCAGGAGACAGGGTGGTTTCACTCTTCATCTTCAAGGGTAAAATCCGTTCTATTCCTGGGATCATCACACCTGAAACCGCCCAGGAGGAACCCGAAGAGCGAAAAATTAGTCGTGGAGTCGAAGGGGAGGTTCCACCACTTGCGGGACTCATCGTTGTCCCGTACCAGACGTTCCATATCTTTAGAGTTATCTTGCATGAGTTTGTTCCTCACATAAAGAAGGGCTTCACCGCCTTCATCGCCAGGTCGATGAAGGGCGTGGGGTATATACCCAGAAAGATGGTCCCAACGGCTGTGCAGAAGAGCACTATGTTGAAGCAGACGCCGGTCCCTGGCAACTCGGAGACCACCTCAGACTCCTTCATGAACATGTAAAAGATTACCTTTGCGTAAAAGAAGAGCGAGATAACGGTTGTCGCGACCCCGATAGAGGCGAGCCAGTAGTACTTCGCGCTTATGGCGGCGGAAAGGACGACGAACTTGGCCACAAAGCCCCCGGTGGGCGGAATACCCGCAAGTGAGAAGATAAAGAGCGCCATGAGGAGCGCCAGTATCGGGTGTTGTGAAACGAGCCCCCTGTAATCGCTTATCTTCTCCCCGATCACGGCGCCCTTCTTGCCGTCCCTCAAGTGCGCCACCACTGCGAAGGCGCCCATGTTCATAAAGAGGTAGACAAGGAGATAGTACATCACACCAGCCGTGCCGATATCGCTGTATATGAGGAAGCCTATGAGGATGATCCCGGCGTGCGCGATACTGGAGTAGGCGAGCATCCTTACTATGTTCTTCTGTGATATGGCAGCAACGCTCCCGAATATCATGGTCGCCGCCGAGAGCAACCACAGCATCCCGGACCACTGGTCCTGCACGCCCGGGAATGCGACTATAAATATCCTCAGGAATGCGGCGAAGGCAGCGGCCTTTGAGCCTATGGAAAGAAACGCGGTTACGGGCGTGGGCGCGCCCTCGTACACGTCGGGGGCCCAGAGGTGGAACGGGAAGGCCGCCACCTTGAACCCGAAGCCCACGGCTATAAGGGCGAAGCCGAGGGTCAGGAACGGCCCCTCTGCGCCGCCGACCCCGGCGGCTATAGCATTAAGGTTCGTGGAACCGGTGGCCCCGTAGGCAAAGGTGATGCCGTACAGGAGTATGCCTGAAGACAGCGCCCCGAGGACAAAATACTTCAACGCCCCTTCAACGGAGCGGCTGCTTCCTATCCTGTAGGCGACGAGGATATAAAAGGACAGGGCCATGAGTTCAAGGCCCACGTAGAAGTTGATGAGGTCGTTGGCCGAGGTCATGACCATCATACCAACCGTGGCAAAGAGAATGATGTAGTAGTACTCGCCCCTCTCCAGACCTGTCTTTTTAAGATAGTCCACGGATATAAGCGTGGTAAATACAGCCGAGATTATGAATATTACGTTAAAGTACGCGGAGAAGGCGTCCGACATGACAGTGCCTCCGAAGGACGGGGTCTTCTCGGCGGTCATGACCGCGACGGGCAGGATAAGCAACAGCCCGATGATGCTCAGGTACCCGAGCAGGTACTTACGCTTGCGGTCGAGGAAGAAGTCCAGGACCATAACGACGATGGCAAGCCCCGTGGTGAGTATCTCCGGCATCACCGAGGCCAGATTTATGTTAAAACCAGACAGTCCCATACCTATCTCTCAGTCTCTTTAACGGTTGCGGCAATATTATCACTCAGCCCGGCCGTGACGTTAGAGGTCTTGCCCCGCAGTTCGGCCTTCTTGTAGTTCTGCTCCATCTGGCTTATGAGCTTGGTGAACGAAGCGTCCATCACGTTGAGGAAGGGCTTCGGGTAGAGCCCTATCACGAAGATGAGCACTATGAACGAAAGCGCGGTTACGGTTTCCCTGAGCCCCAGGTCTTTTAACCTGCCTCCCACGTAGTGGTAGTCTCCAAGGAAGACCCTCTGGAAGAGCCATAGGATATATACGGCGCCGAGCAGGATCCCCAATGCAACGACCACGGCATAGAACCAGTGCGCCTTGAACGCCCCTATGAGCACAAGTATTTCTCCTATAAAGCCGTTCGTCGAGGGTATGCCCATGGACGAAAGCATGACGATGAAAAAGACCACCCCGTAGACCGGCATATGCTTGAAGAGCCCTGTGTAGTCGCCTATCATCCTGGTATGCGTCCTCTCGTAAATCATGCCCACGAGAAGAAAGAGAGCGCCCGTTGAGATGCCGTGGTTCACCATCTGCATGAGCCCGCCCTTGAGCCCCTCGATATTCAAGACGAAGATGCCGAGCATTACCAGGCCCATGTGGCTTACGCTGGAGTAGGCTATGAGCTTCTTCATGTCCTTCTGCGCTATGGTCAACAGCGCCCCGTAGATGAGGGCGAAAAGGGAAATAGCTATCATGAGCGGGGCGAACTGCATGCTCGCGTTGGGCAGGAGCGGAAGGCTGAACCTCACGAATGCGTAAGTGCCGAATTTCAAGAGCACGGCCGCGAGCACGATGCTTCCCGCAGTCGGTGCGTCCGTATGCGCATCGGGCAGCCATGTGTGCAAGGGGAACATGGGCACCTTGACGGCAAAGCCGAGGAAGAAGGCTATAAAGACCCAGAACTGAACCGCCGGGGCAAGGGGCGTAAGCGCAAGTATCGTCGAATCGAATGTATAGACCCCGGTAATGCTGCCGTGGTACTGGTAGATTACGAGCACCCCGAGGAGCATGAAGAGGCTTCCGAGGAATGTGAAAAGGAAGAACTTGATAGACGAGTAGAGCTTCCTCTTTCCTCCCCATATGCCGATTATAAAGACCATGGGTATGAGCACCGCCTCCCAGAAGACGTAGAAGAGGAAGAGGTCCTGGGCCATGAAAACACCGAGAGAGAAGGTCTCGGTAAAGAGGAAGAGCGCCGTGTAAGCCCTGAGCTTCTTTGTTGTGTCCCTCCAGGACGCCAGCATGCAGACAACGGTGATGAACGTAGTGAGGAGCACGAGGAGCAGGCTTATGCCGTCGACCCCAATGTAATAACCTATGCCGAAGGTCTTTATCCATACAGCCTTCTCAACCCACTGAAACCCCGGGTTCGACGCGTCAAAGGTAAGGGGCAGGTAGAGCGAAAGCAGAAAGACCAGGAGCGAGATCCCGAGCCCCATCCACCTGATGAGTTCGGTCTCCTCCTTCTTCAGGAAGAGAATAAAGATAGCGCCCACCGACGGAAGAAAGATCAGTATGGAAAGGATGGGCCAGGAGGCCATTGCCATGTCTTGGGTCATCTGTGCCCCCCCTGTTCAGGCGCGTGCGTTGCGTCGCCGACATTAAACGCAACGGCGGCACCGGCTTTAACCTGGTTCGTCTTAACCACTT
This sequence comes from Thermodesulfobacteriota bacterium, assembly GCA_036986055.1. Lineage (GTDB taxonomy): Bacteria > Desulfobacterota > GWC2-55-46 > GWC2-55-46 > JADFVP01 > BTQV01. The sequence goes on along the minus strand of BTQV01000047.1, from coordinate 2,090 downwards.
CCAGCAGATGCGCGGTGGAAGCGGATGTCAACCCTAAAAAGGCCTTTGGATAGAGGCCTATCCAGAGGATGAGTATCAAGATGGGGACTAGCGTCAGTACCTCCCTTAAATTCAGGTCCTTTAGAACTTTATTCTTCGGGTTGTCGAGCTTGCCCAGGACAACCTTTCTATACATACCGAGCATGTATATGGGCCCCACCACCACGCCTATAATCGCCACGGCGGCCGGGAAAAGACTGAACTTGAAGAGACCGATGAGGATGAGCAGCTCACCTATGAAACCGTTGGTGCCGGGCAGTGCTATCGATGAAAGGACGATGGCCGCGATAAAAAAAGCGAAGATGGGCATTACCTTGGACAGGCCTCCGAACTCGGACATCATCCTCGTATGTCTCCTCTCGTATATCATTCCGATGACAAGGAAAAGCCCGCCCGTAGAAATACCGTGGTTTATCATCTGGAGGACCCCGCCGTTTAGGCCCTGCAGGTTCATGGCGAATATCCCGGCCATGACAAAGCCCAGATGGCTCACGCTCGAATAGGCCACGAGCTTCTTCATATCGGTCTGAGCCAGGGCGAGAAACGCGCCGTAGACAATACCGATAACGGAAAGTGTCAGGATTAACGGTGTAAAAGCGATGGTCGCGCTCGGCAGCAGCGGCAGATTGAACCTCAAAAAGCCGTATGTTCCCATCTTTAAAAGCACACCCGCGAGTAAGACACTGCCCGCCGTCGGGGCCTCCACATGCGCGTCAGGCAACCATGTGTGGAAGGGGAAGATCGGGACCTTGATGGCGAAACCAAAAAAGAAGGTGAGGAATACCCACCACTGGAGGTTATAGGGGTATACCACCTCATAAAGTTTGAGAAGGTCAAATGTGTACTCACCTGTGATGTTGCCATGCGCATAATAAAGCGCCAGCATACCTACGAGCATAAAAACGCTACCGAGCAACGTATACAAAAATAATTTTATATTGGCGTAAAGCCTCCTCGGACCGCCCCATATGCCGATAAGGAAGTACATGGGTATAAGCCCGATTTCCCAGAAAAGAAAAAACAGAATGAGGTCCAGCGAGACGAATACACCGAGCATCCCAGTCTCGAGGATAAGCATGTGTATCATGTACTCCTTTACCCTCTCCTGAACGGCGGACCACGAGCAGAGCACGGCCACGATGGAAAGAAGCGTTGTAAGGAGTAAGAGCACCAGGCTTATGCCGTCCATGCCGAGGAAGTAACTGACGCCTATGCTCGGCATCCAGGAGGCCCTATCAATGAACTGCATCTTATAGGTCGAGGAATCGAAGTGCATGAGCAGCACAAGAGAAACAACGAAGGTTATGAGCGTAAAGCCGAGGGTGACAATCCTTAAAACCTCTTTATTTCTTGCAGGGACAAAGGCGAGCACTACCGCCCCCAATAGCGGGAGGAAAATAAGGATGCTCAATATGGGAAAATTTAATACGTTACCTGTCATCGTTTATCGTCTTTCGGGCTTACGGCTCATTGCGTGGCCGCGCCTTTTTATTACCCTCTGTTGTGCTCTTCGGCTTTTGCCGATATTTTTACCTTGCACCTGTCTGAAAACAAACTCCGTCGCCGCCGGCGCCCTATCCCCCTATCCCCCTATCCCATGAGCACCCGGACGAGTACCGCTATAATCCCGAAGACCAGAATCAGGGCGTAGTTCTGCAAAAACCCTGTCTGGATCCTCCGCCAGATGCCGCTGTTAAAACCCACTATCGTCGCCATGGAATTGATAAGACCGTCGACTATGTAGATGTCGAACTTATGCGAGACCCACGCCATAAACCTCGTGAACCACCCGGCGAAGTTTACAAGCCCGTCGATAATCCCGAGGTCGAACTTCGAACAATATGACGCAGACCTCTTGGCCGGCTCCAGAATCCCCGCGCTGTATATCTCGCAGACGAAATTGTCTACAGCCACGACAGGGCGTCTGGCCAGCCACATGAAGCCCACCGCGCCTCTCCTGTAGAACCAGTCTACGTCGAGATTGATCTTGGGCTTCGGGGCGACCTTCTTTAAGAGGAGGAAGAAGCCCAGGGCCGCGAACATGAGCACCC
>BTQV01000046.1:0-9433 GCA_036986055.1 Thermodesulfobacteriota bacterium | reverse complement strand
GCGAGGTCTCCCTTCAAGTCAGCGTTGTAGATATTCTCCGGGGCGTCGGCCTCAACGGCGGCCACCCACACGCCCTCTTCCTTGAGCCTCTCTATAACCCTCACGAGGTTCGTCTCCCTCGCTATGAGCACATGTTCCGTGGCCCCGGCCGAGGTCTTTACCGTTGCGGGCGTAATCCCCGTGGCCCTGTCCTTGGGTATGATTACGCCGTGCACGCCCGCCAGCGTTGCGCTCCTAATAAGGGCGCCGAGGTTACGGGGGTCCTGTATGGAATCGAGTATAAGAAAAAAAGCCCTTTCACCGGAACCTTTCCATGCCTTTATTATCTCATCGAGGGACCGGTACCTGAACTCCCCTCGTATGAGGGCGGCCACGCCCTGGTCTTTTTCCGTGTGCGTAAGACCGTACAACTCCCCGGCCGGGATTGTTTTTATGGTTATCCTGGCAGACTCGGCCGCCTTTATTATGGGCCCAAGGGCCTTACGGGCCACGCCGGCCGCCACAAAAATCTCTTCAATGGACTCTCCAGCCCTTATCGCCTCAAGCACGGGGTTTATGCCGTATATAATCCTCATGGGCTCCAACAAACCTCTCATGGAAAAAAGTCAAAAAATGGATTTTAATTTTTCCTCGACACGCGCCGCCTTATCCTCCCGGCCCGTACTCCTGTAGAGTTGGAGAAGGTGATTGTATATTGAGCGCAGGCCTTCCACGTCCTCTTTTTCACGGGCCATGTCCGCGGCCTCGACAAGGTGACTTTCGGCCTTGGAAAAATCCTTCTCCTTCATATCTATAACGGCGAGGGTGTCGAGGTACGCGTGCCTCTTCTCCCCGCCTATTTCAAGCGCCTCCATAACCGCACCGCGCGCCTCTTCGAGATTATTCGACCCAATATACGACCAGGCGAGGTTGTTGTAGGACCGCGCGTCCCCGGGGTTTAACGCTATGGCCTTTTTATAATGCGCTTCCGCCTCTTTAAACCTCTTGAGCCTCAAGTTCACGTTCCCGGCAACGAAATGGACTTCCCCGTCCAGGGGGTCGGCCTTGGCGGCGTACCCGTACTGCGTAAGGGCCGCCTCGTACTCCCCGCCTGCCTCATAGATAGAGGCAAGACGCATGTGCTCCTTGGCGCTAAGGAGCGGACCGTCTTTTTGCGCAATATGGGCACAGGCTGAAAGAACGAGAAAGAGCATAACCAGAAAGACCCCGGCCTTCATCAAATCAAAGACCCTCTTTCGGGGTTATAAGGATAGTTGAAAAACCGGTCTTTCCCCATGCCCTCATGAGGCTCTTATAACCCAGGGCGTCGAGCCTGAACGCGCCCGTATAGGCGAGGACGGTCTCGCTAACCTCGTCATACCCCACCACCACTATATAATGGCCCACGGGGTAGGACTTAACCCCGAGGTTCAAAAAGAGTATGAGGGGTCTGCCCGCCGTAATATTTTGTTTAAGGTCATGGAGGCCGCCCTTGTAAAAACGGGCGTCGAACCCGGCTTCCTTCGCGTATATGACCATATCCATTGCGAGGGTCCCCTTAATCCTCTCTTCAAAGGTCTTCTCCGCCACTTCTTCGGCGTTAGTATTTTTGCCGTAAAACTTCATGACGCTCGTTAACGCCGAAGGGCCGCACATGAGCCTCTCCTGCCTGTAGAGCGGAACGCCTTTTATGAAAACGCCCCTTTCAGGGTGGGCCTCTATGTCCCTTTTTATCGCCTCGCCACCGGGGGCGCAGCCCGCCGCGAGGACCAACATGAGGACAAGAAAAACCTTTATATTAATATTGACCATGACCGGCAGATAGAAGAGCAAGACCCCGGCTTTGCAGATCATCCTGACCAAAGGCACGGGGAGGTAAGGAACAAAAGCATCTGGATGGGAGAGAGACTTTCTCCGCCGAAAAAACCGCCGGAAGGAAGATGGAATTCCAGACCCTTCCTTCCGGCAAACCCCTACTTGATAATAATCTTTTTCTTCGTTAGTTTAAGCAGGACAAAAACCAGTATTGTTATCACAAGAAGCGCGGCTATTACCCCGAAGGCCCCACCCCCGGGATAGAGGGCGTCCACTGCGCCGGCGAACTTATGGAGTTCATAATCGCTTAGATTGGAGAGTCTTGTATTAACCTCTTTTTCGGAAAAACCGAGTTTTTCGAGTTTGGCCTTTACGAGTTTGGACTCAAGGACACGGCGCGCCTTCACCATATCCAGCGCCCTCGAAGACACCTGCGCCTCAGGACCCGCGCCCACCACATAGGCCATGCTTTCTGCCGGGACAGCGCTTATAAGGAATATGGATACGACCAGTAGAAAAGCTATCCTCTTGAAGTAAAAACTTTTAACCCAATCCATCGCCGCGACCTCCCTTTTATATGCGCCGTAAAAACGCGTCCTTTTTTAAGATTTATAAGATAAAATCCCCCCACTGTCAATACATCTTTGCCGAGGCTTGCAAAGCCCTGTTGACTATGCTAATTTGTATTCTATGCGGCTAACAATGGAGCAGGTTGAAAAAATCTCCGGCCTGATTTTAAAGAGGCTCAAGGAAACAGGGCTAATCGTCTTCAAGGCCGACGAGGAAGTGGTGCTTGAAAGGGTGCAAGAGGCGATCCTCGCCGACTTGCGCGCCGAAGACGCGCTGGACAGGGAGGTCGAGGAAATACTTAAAAGCCATTCAGGCGAACTCGATTCAGGCGAGGTGGATTACAGGAAGATGTTCCGCATGATAAAGGGAAAACTCGCGAGGGAAAGGGAGGTCGTGCTTTGAGGCTCTCTGCAGACAGGATTTCGCACATCGCCCATCTTATAACCGACGGCATATGGAAAGACGACCTTGTGGACTTCACCGACGACGACAAGACGCTTTTGGAGGTGAAACGCGTCATAACCGAATACCTGAAGATAGAAGACGACGCCGACGATGCGGTTAGAAGAAAGATACACTCGCTCTCAAAGGACATACCCGAGGGGAGCCGGGAGTGGGATATACTCTACAAAAAATACTTCGAAGAAGAGATGAACAAGAAACGTGCCTTCTTTTCTTGAGCAATTCGCCTCAATCGTCATCCTCTCCGGCGATTTTTTTAAAACCCCTTTCCCTGTACAGGTAAATCCCCTTTACGCCCCTTAATACCCTTAACAGGTCCGGTGAACGGGCGGGAATCTTCCGCACGGCCTTTAAAACCTCTCTTAACGAAAAAATGTCTTTTTTAGCGGCCCATTATAAACTAATTCTTCCTCCCATCATTGGGGCTATCATAGGCTGGCTCACCAACTATGTGGCCATAAAACTCCTTTTCAGACCCCACCTCCCCGTTAATATCCTGGGCTACAAGTTCCAGGGCCTCATTCCCAAGAGGCGAAAAGAGATAGCGCGCTCCATAGCAAAGACCATTGAAAAAGAGGTGGTCAACGCCGGGGACCTCGCCGGCATGCTCAAGAGCATAGACTGGAAGGGCGAAGTTGAAAGGGTCATCGATGAACTGGTGGACAGTAGGATAAGCTCGAACAAACTCAAAAAGATCCCCTTGATAGGGGTCGCCTCGGAGAACCTCTCGTATCACATAAAGTACCTCCTCACAAAGGACATAATAAAACAGATAGACAGTAAAAAGGACACCCTCGTTGAAAGGTTCAAGGAAAATATCGACCTTAACGAGATGATGGTCTCAAGGATTGACAACCTCAACTTCGACAGGTTCGAGGCCCTTTTAACTGATTTCATAACAAAGGAACTCAAACACCTCGAGTACCTGGGGGGGGTAATGGGCTTTATAATCGGCCTTGCCCAGACGGCCATCTTCTACTTCCTCCGGTAAAAAGGACGCCCCATGAAAAAAGCGCTCTCCATAGCAGGGTTCGATCCGTCGGGGTGGGCGGGCGTTCTCGCCGACGCCGCGGCGTTCAGGGACTTTGGCCTTATGGGCTTCTCGGCCGTGACCTCCCTTACTGCACAGGACTTCTCCTCGGTAAAGGGCGTTGCCCCTGTGGAGCCCGCTTTCCTCAAGAAAGAATTAAGCGTTATCCTCGATTGCTTCGAGATTGACGCGGTTAAGACAGGCATGCTCGCAACGTCGGCCAACGTACGGACCGTGGCGCGGGTCTTAAAAAAAGCCGGGATAAAAAACGTCGTCGTCGACCCCGTTATGCGCTCAACAGGCGGTAGGGCGCTCCTTACGGAAGACGGCGTAAAAACCCTCATTAAAAATTTAGTCCCCCTCTCCTCAATCGTAACCCCAAACATAGAAGAAGCGTCCGTCATCTCGGGCGTAAGGATAAAGGGGGTGGCCGATATGGAGGAGGCGGCTGAAAAAATCTTCTGCCTCGGCCCCGGTAGCGTGCTAATAAAGGGCGGCCACCTTGAGGGGACGCCCGTGGACATCCTTTATGACGGAAAGGATTTTTGCTACTTCAAGGGGAGGAGGATAAAGGGCCCGAAAGAGGCCTTCCACGGCACGGGCTGCGTCCTGTCGAGCGCGCTCGCCAGCGGGCTCGCCCTTGGTAAGACCCTCAAAAGTGCTGTGGATGATGCTAAAAGGTATACGGAAGGGGTTATTGCAGGAAGAAAAAGCATGTTAAGAAAAAAGCGTTGAACCTCTAACCTGAACAAAGGTCAACCAACCCCGCCTTAACCGCCCCCACCCCGGCCCTTTTCAAACCAGCCCTCGGCCTTCGCGCTCATGATAAAATCCTTGCCGATCACGAGGTAATCATGGACTATGATGTCTATGGCCGAGATGCTCTCTTCGAGTTCAACGGCCAGGGCCCTCTCGGGGGACCCTTCGCCGGCCCGGACCCCGCACGTCTTATGGACGAAGATGACAGAGCGGGCGTTATGGGCGAGGGCCCCCTTTATGACCCTCCTGGCGGATACGTCCCCGTCCCTTAAGTCGCCCTCATGAAGGACCTCGGCCTCGAGGACGTAATTTTTGGTGTCGAGGTAAAGGGCTATCAGACCCTCGTCAACTGTCTCTGAAAAATTACCGGACAGAAAATCCAGTGCGTCTTCGGCGTTGTTTATATTCTTCTTCCATCCCCTTCTGTCCCTTAGATAGACCCGCGCCACATCTTTTATCATGGTGAGGAACATGGCGGTATTTTCACCCACCCCTTTTACAGTGCCCAGTTCCCCTGGGGGGGCGTCGAGCACGCCGCCCACGCCGCCGAACGTCTTTATAAGCGCCTTTGCCTGGGGCTTTACGTCTATACGCGGGATGGCGAAGGTAAGGAGCAGTTCCACGACCTCGTAATCGTGAAACCCTTCGAGGGAGGCGGACTCGAACTTGTGCCTAAGCCTCTTTCTATGCCCGTGATATGATTCTTTCACTGCCATCGCGTTGAGTTATCCCGTTGAATTCCGCCAGACCCTTATGACCGAGGCCCCGGGGCGGATAAAAGAACAGTACTAATCCTAAAAAGGCTTACTCCTCCTCACCCTTGCCGGTGAAACCTTTAAGGAACGGCTTTATAAGGTCTATGGGCAGGGGGAAGATGGTGGTGGAGTTCTTCTCGGCGGCCACCTCCGTCAGTGTCTGGAGATACCTGAGTTGCAGAGACAAGGGGTTTTGACTTAAAATATTCGCCGCCTCCAGTATCTTCGCGGCCGCCTGCATCTCTCCCGCGGCGTGTATTATCTTCGCCCGCTTCTCCCTCTCGGCCTCGGCCTGCTTGGCCATGGCCCTCTTCATCTCCTCGGGCAGGTCTATCCCCTTAATCTCCACTATGCCGACCTTTATGCCCCAGGGGTCTGTCTGGCGGTCGAGGATGGATTGAATATGCTTGTTTATCTTCTCCCTCTCTGCGAGGAGTTCGTCGAGCTCGGCCTGGCCGCACACGCTCCTGAGCGTTGTCTGGGCGAGTTGGCTCGTGGCGTACAGGTAGTTCTCAACGGCTATAATCGCCTTGTCGGGTGCGACCACGCGAAAGTAGATGACCGCGTTTACCCTCACCGAGACGTTGTCCTTTGTAATAACCTCCTGCGGGGGGACGTCCATGGCGATGGTCCTCAGGCCCACCTTAACCATCTTCTGAATGCCGGGTATGATGACGATAAGTCCCGGGCCTTTTATGGACTGGAACCTTCCGAGGAAAAAGATAACGCCCCTGTCGTATTCACGGAGTATCTTGATGGCCGACCACAAAAACATGAGAAAGATTATTGCGAGGACTATCGCCCCTGTGCCGACACCGAATTGCATGGCCTACCTCCTCTTTTATCCCCTTAAATGGACAGGGAAAATTAAACCTTAACCACCCTGAGCAAAAGCCCCTTGAGTTTCACCACCCTGACGTGGTCGCCCTTCTTTATCAACTCGTCGCTAACCGCGTCCCAGTACTCGCCGTCCACGTAGACCTTGCCCCTTTTTCCGGGGGCTACCTCATCGAGGGCTTCGCCTTCCTCTCCGATAAGCGCCTCGGCGCCCGTTACGGGCGCTCTCCTATAAAGTGCGACTACGTAGTACATGGTAAAGAGTATGAAGCCTGCCACGAATATGACTGTGGGGAGTATGACCCACAGGGAGAGCTGCATAAAAGGCAGCGGCGACTTGAATAACATGAGAGAGCCGAGGATGAGGGAAATAATCCCGGCTATGGTCAGAAGGCCGTAACTTACAACGCTCATCTCCACTATGAATAAGACCACGGCGACACCTATGAGGAGCAGGCCCGCGTAATTTATGGAAAGGGTCTGGAAGGCGTAGAAGGCGAGGATAAGGCTTATGACCCCTATAACGCCCGGGAGTATGGCCCCGGGGCTTGAGAGTTCGAAATAAAGGCCCAGCAGGCCTACCATCATGAGTATATAGGCCACATTGGGGTTTGTGATGGCGTTCAGTATCCTGTGCCTGAAGTTCATCCTTACGTCCTTTATCCCGGCCCCACTGGTATGTAAAACCATGGGCCCGGAGAGGACTTCCACCTTTCTCCCGTCCAGTTTTTTTATCAGTTCGGCGCGGTCCGCGGCGACGATGTTTATTACCTTCAGCTTAAGCGCCTCTCCGGCGGTAATATTGACGCTCTCTCTAACGGCCTTCTCGGCCCACCCGGCGTTTCTGCCCCTCTTTTTAGCTATGCTCTTTATATAAGCCACGGCGTCGTTTTCCACCTTCTTCATCATCGTCTCGTCGGCCTTTCCCCCTCCCAGGGCAACGGGGTGCGCCGAGCCTATGTTCGTTCCGGGGGCCATGGCGGCTATATTGGCGGCGTAGGCGATAAAGACGCCCGCGGAAGCGGCCCTCGACCCCGGGGGCGCCACATACACGATAACGGGCACAACGCTCGCGAGTTCGGCCTTCACAATCTCACGCATGGAAAGGTCAAGCCCCCCGGGCGTGTCCATCTCGATTATGACGGCCGAGGCCTTCGCCTCTGCGGCCTCTTTGATGCTCCCCGTAAGAAACTCGGCCATCACCGGGTTTATTATCCCGTCGGCATATACGTAATGTATCTCACCCTGAGCCCCCTCAGAGGGCGCGGGAGAAAGGAGGAGAAAAAGGAAAACCGCAGGGAGGAGAACGAAAACCGAAAAGATTTTTTTTGTCAGCCTCATGGATAGAGTTTATCAGGATTCTTGAATATTTAAAACCCCGCCCGTAAAATTCTGCAACCGGCAGGCTTTGTGAGGGTTGGAGAGAATGGCACGTGGAAAGAAGGAGGGGAGGGCCTCAGCCCTTGAGGGCGCGCAAAAGCATCTTGATATCGCTCCAGGCGTACTTCTTCAGACCCTTGTCCGCAAGGAGTTCGGCTGTGCCGTAAGTGACTATAAGCTCCATTGAATTATAGTCCAATACCTTCCCCCTGAGGGATTCTACATCCGGGCCGCCCGTAAGGGCGATGGAGGCAATCGGGCCGAGCGCTATGACGGCCTCGGGCTCAAGCGCCTTTATCTGCTCCCTTAAAAAACCGGAGCAGGCCCGGACCCCCTCTTCGAGGTCCGCCTCGCCGGGAGTTACGGCGCACTTGACGGCATAGGTGAGATAACAGTCTTTATCTTCGAACTCGAGGGCTTTTATTATCTTTTCAAGGAGCATCCCCTCTTCTCCCCTGAAAGGGTCCGGGTCTACCCCGCCCTTCTCAACGGCGGGTGGGGAAGACCCCACGAAGACCACCCTTGGACGCGCGCCGCCGCGGCCGAAAAAACGGCCCGCCTGTAACTTATGGAGAGGGCACCGACGGCATCCCTCCACCGACTTCTCAATCTCCTCGATTACCGGTTTTTTCGAATAAACCTCGCCGAGGCCCACACCCCCCATATACAGGAGACAGGTCTCAACATCCTCTATCAATTTGTGGTATTCGTCCTTTACCATAACTGGTTTTCCACTTTACAAGCATACCATCTTCTTATAAAATGGTATGATATCATGGTTATCGCCGCTCTAATACTTTTAAGCTTTATCTTAGTCCTTATCGTGCCGGCTACCGCTCACGCATGGGGTCCGGCCACACACCTGGAGATCGGCCAGACCATACTCAACAACCCCTCCGTCGTCACCAGCGCCATAAGGGACCTGATACTTAAGTTCCCCCAGGACTTTCTCTACGGGACCATAAGCGCCGATATCGTCATGGGAAAGAACATGGTGGAGGAACTCAAACACTGCCACAACTGGAAGGTGGGTTTCAGGCTCCTGAAAAAGGCCGAGGCCCCTTCGAAGAAGGCCTTCGCCTACGGCTACCTGAGCCACCTCGCCGCCGACACCATAGCCCACAACTACTTCATACCCGAGATGATGATCAGGACTTTCCAAACCAGGATATTGAAGCATCTCTACTGGGAACTCCGCTTCGACGCACTCGCGCAAAAGGGGATCTGGCTCCTGCCGCGCAAGATGGTAAAGGGTATTCACAGGGACAACGACATACTCCTGGATTCAATAATAGAAGACAGCCCCCTCTCCTTCAAGACAAACAAGAAAATCTTTTCGAGCCTGCTTATCCTCAACAGGATGGAACGCTGGCACAGGATGCTGCAACACATGTCCAACGCCTCGCGCTGGAAACTCGACCATGGGGTGCGGGGGAAATTCTTCGACTCTTCACTCACGGCCGTGGCCGACCTTCTCAGTAACCAGCACCTGGCGGAATGCGTAAAAAGAGACCCCACGGGAAAGCGCTCGCTCGAGGCGGCGAAGATAACCAGAAAAAAACTGAAGATATACCGGAAACAGAAAGGCAACTGGGAAGAAGCCCTGGAAGAGGCCCTCAGGCGGGTGAGCATGGAACCCCGCGATAGAAGCGGCCGGGCGGCCTCCTGAGCTCTACCGGCGGAGGGGGGGGTGAAAAAACCTTCCGGTCTTCACACCCTATCCCTTCATGCTTACGGCCATGTCGAATATCCTCTCGGCTATCTCCTCCTTGCTGGCGGGCGGCAGTATCTCCACCTCCCCGTCCCTGTTTATAATGGTCACCTCGTTAACCTCGCTGTCAAGCCC
>BTQV01000045.1:0-9461 GCA_036986055.1 Thermodesulfobacteriota bacterium | reverse complement strand
ACGGGGTTAAGATGGCAGAGGCGGCGAAAAAACTTCCCAGGATTGAAATAAGTGAGAGATTATGCAAGGGTTGCAGCATCTGCGTGGACTTCTGTCCCACAAACGTCCTTGAGATGAAGGGTTCCATCGTTGTGGTAAAAGACCTTGAGGCCTGCACCAGATGCCAGCTCTGCGACTTGAGGTGCCCGGATTTCGCCATCCAGGTGTTTGATTGACAGTATAAACGCTCTGGCAAGTCTTGTGTCAAGGATTATGCGCACTACATCTACAAACGTACTTGATTGACAGTAAAAACGCTCCGGCCCGGCAATTCTCATCGATAATGCAACACTAACTCAATAAACGTATATTATTGACAATTAAAACGCAAAGGCCTGGCAATTCTCAGCGATTGTACACATTAGCGCAATAATGGTATTTGGTTAGCGACTAAAATACTCTAACGTATCAAGGGGCAACGAAAATATGCCGAAAAACAAAAAGAAAAGACTGATGCAGGGCAATGAGGCCTGTGCCGAGGGCGCTCTCTACGCCGGGTGCAATTTTTTCGCAGGCTACCCCATAACTCCATCCACGGAGATAGCCGAAATCTTAAGCGTAAGGCTCCCCAAGATAGGAGGCCGGTTCATACAGATGGAAGACGAGATAGCCTCCCTGGCGGCGGTATTAGGGGGGGCTCTGGCAGGGAGCAAGTGCTTGACGGCCACCTCGGGGCCGGGTTTCTCGCTAAAGCAGGAGGTCCTGGGGTACGCGTGTCTCGCCGAGATACCCTGCGTCATTGTGAACGTAATGAGGGGCGGCCCTTCAACGGGCTACCCGACGGGCCCTTCCCAGTCTGACATAATGCAGGCCAAATGGGGCACCCACGGAGACCACCCGGCCGTGGCGCTCACACCCGCGTCGGTCCAGGAGATACTGACCGAGACTGTAAGGGCCTTTAATCTCTCCGAAAAATACAGAACCCCCGTAATTGTCCTCTACGACGAGGTTGTTGGCCACATGAGGGAGCCCATAACCATACCCGAGCCCGGCGAATTCGAGGTAATAGACAGGGCAAAGCCGGATTGCGCCCCCGAGGATTACCTGCCCTATGATACGAGATTTCTCGTACCTCCGCTCGCGCCTTTTGGCGAGGGGTACCGTTTTCACGTAACGGGCCTTAACCACAAGGACGACGGTTTCCCGGTAAACGACCCCGCAGTCATAGACGAAAACAACAGACGCATAATAAGAAAGATAGACGAAAACATCGATGACATCGCCTGCAACGAAGAGGTACTTCTCGACGACGCGGAGATAGGCGTCTTCGCACTGGGGTCGACTTCGAGGTCTGCCCGCTTCGCCGTTAACGCCGCCAGGGAGAGCGGCATAAAGGCGGGTCTGCTGAGGCCGCTGACCATCTGGCCCTTCCCGGATAAGGCCGTAAGCGAGATGGCGAAGAAGGTAAAGGCGATAATAGTCCCTGAGATGAACCTCGGACAGATGGTCCACGAGGTAACCCGCGTGTCGTCAGGGGCCTGTACCGTCGAGGGCATACACAGGGTGGACGGCGAGATGATAAACCCCGCCCAGATACTCGACGTCATAAAAAAATACAGTTAACGAGACAAACTCTGGAGGTAATTTATGGGTGCACCTGCGGTTAAACAGAAAATAAGCGTACCCTTTGATTATGACAAGTACCTGAGGGCGGGGAAACTCCCACACATATGGTGCCCTGGCTGCGGCCACGGCATAATACTTAAATCCCTGCTGAGGGCCATAGACAAAGGCGAATATGAAAAGAGCAATATATGCATGGTCTCGGGCATCGGATGTTCGAGCAGGACCCCCGGTTACGTGGACTTCAACACGCTCCATACGCTCCACGGCAGGGCCTTCGCCTTTGCCACGGGCGTAAAGCTCGCCAAACCCAAGCTTGACGTAGTAGTGGTCACCGGCGACGGCGACGCTCTGGCCATAGGCGGGAACCACTTCATCCATGTATGCAGAAGAAACATCGACATGACCATCCTCATTTACAGCAACGCCATCTACGGCATGACTGGCGGCCAGTATTCGCCGACAACCCCCGAGGGCTCCATAGCCACGACAAGCCGCTACGGCAACATAGAGCCGCCCTTTGACGCCTGCGAGATGGCCAAGGCCGCCGGGGCGACCTTTGTGGCGAGGGGGACCGCTTATCATACGCTTGAGCTTGAGAAGATTCTCCTTGCGGCGATGCGCCACAAGGGCACATCCGTCGTGGAAATATTGGATTCATGCCCCGTATATTACGGGCGCATGAATAAATACAAGAGCGCGAGCCAAATGATGGAAATCATGGAAAAGGGCGGCACGGTGTCGGTAAAGCAGGCCGACAGGCTCCCACCCGAGAAGGTGGAAGGCAAGTTCCTGAGGGGCATCCTTCACACGACAGAGAGGCCCGAGTACTGCGAGAGTTACGAGGAGCACATCGTCACCAAGGCCGAGGCGACATAAGTTAAGATCAATCCCGAACCGTGGACGGGACGCCGCAGCCCTGTCCTTATATGAGGAGGTTTTTAAAGATAATGAGCGATAGATATGAGATACGTTTCAGCGGGTCAGGGGGCCAGGGCATGATACTCGCCGGCATCGTCATGGCCGAGGCCGCAGCCATCTACGGCGACAAGAACGCCGTCCAGAGCCAGTCCTACGGGCCTGAGTCAAGGGGCGGGGCGAGCAAGGCCGAGGTCATCATAAGCGACGAGCCCATAGACTACCCCAAGGCCACCGCCATAGACTGCATGCTCGCGCTCACGCAACAGGCCTGCAGCAAGTATTATAAAGACATAAAAAAGGACGGCATCCTCCTCATAGACTCAGACGAGGTAAAGGACGTGCCCGAGGGCGATTTCAGGGTCATGAGTTTCCCCATTATAGAGACGGCCCGAAAGGACCTCGGCAAGATTATCGTAGCCAACATAATTTCTCTCGGCATGATAACCGAGCTCACAGGCGTAGTCACCCGCGAGGCCATGGAGCAGGCGGTGCTTTCAAGGGTTCCGAAACCGTTCCTCGACCTCAACAAAAAGGCCCTGCAGATAGGTTTTGACAAGGCCGCCGAGATGAAAGGTTCTTAAGCACGGCTTATCACTCCGGGCCGGCATAAAACCCGGCCTTTTTTTATTCAAGAAATTCCTTTGCCAAAACCGACAAAAGCCCTGTCAGAGAGTTGTCTTGTGCAACACCGCCGGGGCTTCTCAGCCGCGACACCGGGTCCTTATGAAGCTACGAAAGAAAGCTCTCTCTTTTTTAATATAATAAAGGTTCAGGGAGGCTCAAACTGGTCATCCATGATCTCATAGTGGTCGGAGGCGGGCTCGCCGGGATGAGGGCAGCGATAGAGGCCGCGAAACGCGGGCTCAACGTGGCGCTCGTCTCAAAGATATACCCCGTAAGAAGCCATTCCGTTGCCGCCCAGGGCGGGATAAACGCCGCGCTAAATAAAGACGATTCCTGGGAAGACCACATGTACGACACGGTCAAGGGGAGTGATTTCCTCGCGGACCAGGACGCAGCCGAGGTGCTCTGTAAAGAGGCCCCGGAGAACATCCTTGAGATCGAGCAGATGGGGGGCATGTTCAGCCGCGACTCCTCGGGCGACATAGCGCAGAGGCCCTTTGGCGCGGCCGGTTTTCCAAGGACCTGCTACCTCTCGGACAGGACCGGCCACGGACTCGTCCACGTGCTCTACGAACAACTCCTCAAACACAATATCTTCGTATACGAGGAGTGGTACGTCATAAGGCTCGTCGTGGAAGATAACATCTCAAGGGGCATAATCGCCTATGAACTATCGAGCGGAAAACTCCACCGCCTCCACTCAAAGGCCGTAATACTCGCCACCGGCGGCTACGGCCGCGTATACAAAACCACGACAAACTCCCTCACCTCCACGGGAGACGGCATGGGGCTCGCCTTGAACGCCGGCGTTACGCTCATGGACATGGAGTTCGTCCAGTTCCACCCCACGGTGCTCAAAAGAACTGGCATACTCATGACCGAGGGCGCCAGGGGCGAAGGGGGTTATCTCCTGAACTCTAAGGGAGAGCGGTTCATGGAACGCTACGCCCCGCACGCAAAGGAACTCGCCAGCCGTGACGTGGTTTCGAGGGCCGAGCAGACCGAGATAGACGAAGGAAGAGGCGTTGACGGGTGCGTGCTCCTCGACATAAGGCACCTCGGAGAAAAGAAGATAAACGAGCGCCTGAGACAGATCAGAAACCTCGCCGTAAAATTCGCCGGCGTCGACCCGGTCCATGAACCCGTGCCCATAAAACCTGGCGCCCACTATTCCATGGGCGGGATAAAGACGGACGTAGACGGGGCCACGAGTGTGGCCGGCCTGTACGCCGCGGGGGAGTCCGCCTGCGTGAGCGTACACGGGGCGAACAGGCTCGGCGGCAACTCGCTCCTTGAGACAATAGTCTTTGGCAGGCGCGCGGGCAGAAAGGCCGCTGAGTTCTCAAAGGGTTCTCCCCTCTCAAGTTTCCCCGACAGTTTTTTAAAGGACACGGCCAATAAAGTGGCGAACATAATAAAGAGGGACAACGGCGAGCCCGCATTCAGGATAATGGACGAACTCAAGGTCACAATGGAGGAGTGCTGCGGGGTATTCAGAGACAGGACGCGCATGACGAAGGGGCTTGAAAAGGTATGGGAACTAAAAGAGAGGTACGCGCACATCTCCCTCGTTGACAAGAGCGATTACTTCAACACCGAACTCCCCGCCCTCATTGAACTCGAGCACATGCTCGACATTTCCGAGGCCATCCTCCTTGGCGCCGTTGAAAGGGAAGAGTCCAGGGGCGCGCACTGCAGGACCGGCTTTCCCGGCCGTGACGACAAAAAATGGCTCAAACATACCATGATAAGCACTGAAAAAGGTGAGTATAAGGTTAGCTACAGCGACGTGACTATAACAAGGTTCAAGCCGGTCGAGAGGAAATATTAGGCCCGGCTAACAAAAAGACCCTGAAAACGATGAAGATAAAGGTCAAGATAAAACGCTTCAACCCCACTGAAGGCGAGTCCCCGGCCCCTTACATGCAGGCCTACAACGTTGACGTAACCGAGGGCATGACGGTGCTCGAGGCCCTCATGAAGATCTTCGCTGAAGAGGACCCGACGCTCGGTTTCAGAAGGTCGTGCAGGTCCGCCATATGCGGGTCCTGCGCCGTGAGGGTGAACGGTTTCAGCAAACTTGCCTGCAACACGCAGATATCTCCCGAATACGAAAAACACGGCGAGGTGCTCATCGAGCCGCTTTCCAATTATCCGGTCCTCAAGGACCTTGTTGTGGACTTCGACAAGTTCTGGAAGAAGATGGACAAGATCACGCCCTATTTGACGCCTCCGGAAGACCCCGGGGCCGTACCGAGGGTCACGAAGGAGGACGCCGAGCGGATAGACTCGAGCCAGCGGTGCATCATGTGCGGGGCGTGCAACTCCGAGTGCAACGCGCTGGAGATAGACACGAGTTTTATCGGCCCCTCGGCGCTTGCCAAGTCATGGAGGTTCGTCGGCGACGTGAGGGAGGCGGAGTCCGGCAAGAGGCTCAAGCGCCTGAGCGCGGAGCACGGCGTGTGGGACTGCGTGAGGTGCATTCACTGCACCGAGTACTGTCCCAAGGAGGTGGCGCCGTTGACCCAGATAGAGCGCCTCCGGTCTAAGGCCATCAAGGAGGGGCTCGACGACAACCCCGGCGCCAAACACGTGATTTCAATGATACAGTCCGTAAGACGTCTGGGCCGGCTTGACGAGGCCGCCATGACCTTCAAGACCCTGGGGTTTCTGAGGTCGCTCGGCATGATACCTTTCGGCATAAAACTCGAGATACACGGCAAGATGCCTCTGCCCCATATATTCTCGCAGATAGAGGGCATCGATGAGGTGAGGACAATATTCAAAGAGTCGGAAAAGATAACAGGCGGAAAAAAGAAACGGTAGGCGGAAATGGCTCAACTCAAATACGCGTATTACCCCGGTTGCGCCTCCAGGGAGATAACAAAGGAGGCGAACGAGACGACGAGGCTCGTGGCCTCGGCCCTGGGCATAGAACTCATGGACATGCCCAAGGCCAACTGCTGCGGCGCGGGGCTCATGACCGACTACAACTACGACCTCTCCATAGCGCTTAACGCGCGCATATTCGCCGAGGCCGAGGCCATGGGCCTGGATATCATGACCATCTGCTCCACCTGCCTCATGGTCATGAGTACGGCGCACAGGGACTTGAAGCGCGACCCCGCGCTCCTTGAAAGGACAAACCGCATCCTCTCAAAGGCAGGGCTCCATTACAGCGGCAAGGTGGGGGTAACGCAACTGCTCTGGGTCCTCGCAAAGGATTACGGGATAGAGAACCTCAGGAAGAAGGTCGTAAAGCCTCTCAACTGGCTCAAGGTCGCCCCCTTTTACGGCTGCCACAGTCTGAGGCCCTCGGACGCCCTGGGCTTTGACGACCCGGAAAAACCCGCCTCCCTTGAGAAAGTCATTTCAGCCCTTGGCGGAGATGTGGTGGAATACAGGGGCAAGACCAAATGCTGCGGCTTTCAGGTGGACCTCGTCGCCGAAGATACAGCCGTGGCCATGACGGGAACCAGGCTCCTTGACGCAAAGAAAAACGGTGCGCGCTGCATGGTTACACCATGCCCCTTCTGCCACATAAACCTCGATAACTATCAGGGGCTCGCCGAAAAGAAGGTAATGCACAAGATAGGCCTGCCCATCTTCCACCTCCCCCAGCTCGTGGGCCTTGCCATAGGGCTGAGCGCGCAGGAGATGGGTCTGTCACGCCACCTTGTAACAATGGAAGGCATCTTCAGGTAGGATAAAGCCCCCCTCCTCCCCTCCTCTTTACCCTTTTATTCAGCAGGCCCTGAAATCACCACTGAAACTAATACTTGGAGACGTTCAACTCCTCCATCTTGCCCGTGACCATGTAGACCACCCTCTCGGCGATGTTGGTAACCCTGTCGGCTATCCTTTCGAGGTTGTGGGCGGCCCAGATAAGGTGCGTGGCGCCTTCGATTATCTTCGGCTTCTCTATCATCAGGAAGAGGAGCTCCCTGTATATCTGGTCATAGAGGGCGTCAACGATGTCGTCCTCGTCGCATATCTTCCTTGCCGTCTCCACGTCCTTTTCCATGAAGGCCACCATGGTTCTCCTGAGCATATCGACGGCCTTGTCGGCCATCCTCGGCAAGTCTATGAGGGGTTTTACAAGGGGCGTGTCCCCTATGAGTACGCTTATCTTGGCTATGCCCTCGGCGTGGTCCCCTATCCTCTCAAGGTCCGTTATGATGTTTATGACGGAGCCGAGCATCCTCAAGTCCTTTGCCATTGGCTGCTGCGTGGCGATAAGCATCATGCACTTTTTTTCGATGTTGAAACGGAGTTTGTTTATGCGAAGGTCGTCCTTGATGACCTTCTTTGATGCTTGCATGTCGCGGGTTTCGAGGGCCTCCATCGCGCGCGAAATCGCCGTGGCCACCATCTCGCTCATCTTCATGAGGTCGTTCTGTACATCCTTTAAAGACTTATGGTATACCTCTCTCGCCATCTATTCTCCCCTTTCTTATAAAATAAATCCTGTCAGCCGAACCTTCCCGTTATATAACTTTCAGTCAACTTGTTGCCGGGGGCGGTGAATATCTTCTGGGTGTTGTCGAACTCAATGAGCTCGCCGAGCATGAAAAACCCCGTGTACTCCGAGACCCTGGCGGCCTGCTGCATGTTGTGCGTGACGATCACAATGGTGTAGTTCTCCTTGAGCTCCGCCATGAGGTCCTCTATACCCGATGTTGAAATCGGATCCAGCGCCGAGCAGGGCTCGTCGAAGAGGATGGTTTCGGGCCTTACGGCCACTGCCCTCGCTATGCAGAGCCTCTGCTGCTGCCCCCCAGAGAGCGCATGGGACGACTTCATGAGCCTGTCCTTCGTCTCATCCCAGAGGTAGGTGTCCTTGAGAGCCTTTTCCACCCGGTCCCGTACCTCCGTCTTGTTTTTTATGCCCCTCAAGCGCAGGCCAAAGGCGATATTCTCGAATACTGACATGGGAAAGGGCGTTGGCTTCTGAAAGACCATACCCACCATTGTCCTTAATTTCATGAGGTCGATGTCGTGGCCGAGTATGTTCTTGCCGTCCAGCAGTATCTCGCCCTCGTAACGGTTGCCGTGGTACAGGTCGTGCATCCTGTTGAAGCAGCGGAGGAAGGTGGTCTTGCCGCACCCCGACGGCCCGATGAGGGCCGTTACCGTGTTCTTGTATACCGGCATGGAGATGCCCTTTATGGCGTGGACGCCGCCGGCGTAGTAGAAGTTCAAGTTCTTTATCTCAATCTGTACTTCTTTTTTCATCCCGCCCTGTACTTCCATTTTATGATTAGTCTCCCTAATATGGTAAGAACGAGTATCACCAGCGTAATAATGAGCGACGCGGCCCAGGCCTGGGCGTGCCACGAATCATAGGGGCCCATGGCGTACTGGAACATGGTCACGGTGAGCGACGCCATGGGTTCGTTCATGTTGGTGGAGAAGAACGAACTGTTAAAAGACGTGAAGAGCAACGGCGCCGTCTCTCCCACTATCCTCGAAATAGACAGGAGCACCCCCGTTAATATCCCGGCCGAGGCCCCCCTGTAAACAATCTTGAAGATAACCTTGTAGTAAGGAGCGCCCAGCGCAAAGGCCGCCTCCCTCAGCGACCACGGCACGAGGCGCAGCATGTCCTCGGTTGTCCTTAGAACTACGGGCACCATTATAACGGCAAGGGCGGCAGAGCCCGCCCAGCCGCTGAAGTGTCCGAAGGGTTTTACAAGCACGGCGTATATGAATGTGCCAATCACTATGGAAGGCACGCTCACCATGGTGTCGGCGAGCACGCTTATGGCCCTGGCGTAAAAGCCGCCCCTGCCGTATTCGGCGATAAAGGTGCCTCCGAGCAGCCCGATGGGCACCCCTATGACGGTGGCGAAAAATACTATTAGAAACTGGCCCACAATGGCGTGCCTGAGCCCGCCGCCGGCGAGGCCCGCAGGTGCCGGGTCGTTGAGAAAGAAGGACGGCTTTAAGGCCCCTATGCCGTTAACCACCACGTCGAAAAGTATGAAAAAGAGCCAGAAGAGCCCGAGTATCGTGGCAAGGGTGCAGAGCGAGAGCACCGTGTAATTTGTTATCTTCCTCCGTGTCATGACAGTCATCTCACGCCCTCCTCTCGGACCTGAGCACAAACACCTTTGCCGTGACCAGAATAATAAAACTGAAGACAAAAAGTATGAGGGCGAGATAAAAGAGCGATGAGAGATATACGTCTGTGTCGGCCTCGGTAAACTCGTTCGCCAGTGTTACGGTTATGGTTGAGGCCATATCCAGGAGAGACCACGATATCTTGTGGCTCCCGCCAAGGACAAAGGCGACGGCCATGGTCTCTCCTATGG
>BTQV01000044.1:0-9463 GCA_036986055.1 Thermodesulfobacteriota bacterium | reverse complement strand
CTGTCTATCCAGACCGTATATGAGGAAAACTCCACGATGTCGCTGTCCAAGGGAGTGTTCTTTATTACATAGGCGGGTCTATTGCCGAGGTCCTCTTCGCGCAAAAACTCGTGGGTGTCGAGGGCGGGGGAACGGCCCGAGACGTCCTCGTAGGTAAAATCAGAGCCTGCGAAACTCGACCTCTTGTCCTTTGCGGCTATCCTCTTGACGAGGTCTATGGCCGGGATATAGAGCCACCTGTCATCGTCGCCCTTCGGGTTCTTCCAGACCATGAATACCATCCCCTCCACATCAGCGGGCTTGTGGAAATAGACGTAATATTTCTGCCTGCCGCCGTCCTTTACGTCATAGCGGAGCATGGTCAGTACCCTTGTGCGAGTTCTCCCGGCGCTGTCCTTTATGGTCATCGTCACGCGCGCCTTTCCGTCGTTGCCGGCGTAGTAGTAGGCCAGGTTCGACTTATTTATAATGGCGTCAGCGTCAGCGTCCCGGGCCAGGGCCGCGGCAGGGGGCAGGAGCATGAGAACCGTTAAGGCCATCAACAAAAAATACCTTGAAACTTTTTTACCGGAAAAGTCGCACATAAAAACCTCCTCTTAATTCCGTTTAGAATACGAACCTGCCCCTCAATACCTGCATAAGGGCGGGGAGTATCACGAGGGTTGCCGTACCGCTTACGGCCATGATGGCGGCGAAGAAAAACCCCACCGTCTGATAGGGCACGAGCGGCGAGAAGAAGAGCGGCGTAAAGCCCACGGATATGACGACCATGTTCCTGAGTATGGCCCTTACGGGCTCGTCGAAGAGTTTTTTCATGCCCTTCGCGGGGTCTTTTTCCTCGAGTTGTATCTGTGTCGCCCTCTGTATGAAATGGATGGCGAAGTCTATGGATATGCCAAGTGTGAGCGCCGAGAGGACGGCTATGGGCATGTCGTAGTCCCTGCCCGCGAAACCGATGAGCCCGTAGATAAGGGTCACGGTAAGGGTCAGCGGTATCATGGATATAAGACCCTTTAACGGGGAACGGAAAAGAAACATCATCATTACGAGCACAACGACGGCGCTGCCTCCGAGGGCCTTGAGCATGCCGTAGACCATCTTGTTCTGCCAGGTTACGTTAAGGTAGGTGAGCCCGGCCCACTTCATCTTCAACCCGCCGGGCGGTGGGTTTTTCGCGACGTAATCATCCACGTATTTCACAACCATGGTCATGTCCCTGTTGTCTCCGCTCTTCATCTGCACCCATATATTGAGCTTGGAGTAATAGGGGTCAACGAGATGATAGAGGTCGTCGGGGTCGCCGGACATCTCGTAAAGGAAGAGAAACTGCGCGATCTTCTTACGCGTGTCGGGAATACGGTTGAACTCTTGCTTTTCATCATTCAACTCATAGCCGACCTTCTTGACCACGTCCGTTATGGAGGTGGTCTTTCCCACCACATCGAGGGAGACGAGGTTCTTCTGTAGGGCCTCCATGTAGTTAAGGACCTCGGGGTCCTTCATCACGCCATCTTTGCCGCCTTCGAAGACGAGGTAGGCCATGTAAGTGCCGCCGAAGTGTTTGTTCAAAACCCGCTCGGCCGTCCTTATGGGATGGTTTTTGTGGAACCATCTCGAAGGGTTGTCGTTCACCTTCGTCAAAGTAACTCCGTAGACGGAGACAACGAAGACAATGGCCGACACTATAAGTATGGGCCGTGCCCTTTTCGTTGCAAACATTCCGAGCCGCTCCTGAGCGCCCAAGAACCCCGACCTCCGCCCCGCCGTGCCAAAACCCTTGAGGAACCTCTCGGGCACGAGCATCACAAAGGCGGGGATGAATGTTATGGTGATGAACCAGGCTAAAATCAATCCCAGCGCCACGAAGGCCCCGAAGACCCTTACCGGGGGTATGGGGGTTGTGAGGAGCGAGACAAAGCCCACGGCAGAGGTGAGCGACGTATAGAACATGGGCGTAAAGAGGTTGTCCATGACCGAAAAGACGGTCTCCCCCCTGTCTTTGGACGCGTCAAAGCGGTCGTGAAAGTCGCTCAGTATATGGACGGAGTCGAGTACGGCTATGGGCATGAGAAATATCGGTATCATGGAGCTCATAATATGGACCGTAAAGCCCGTGCCGATGAGCGCCCCCATAACGGATATGACCGTTATCACCGCAACGGCCATGGCCGAGGATACAAGCGAAAAACTCCTGAAGAAGACGAACATGATTATGAAGATAAGCAGCCCTGCCAGCGGCGCGGATATTGCCATCTGGCGGAACATCTCCACGCCGAAGGTATCCTCGGCCACGGGCAGCCCGGCTATGTGATAGGTTTCATCGCCGCCGTATTTTTCGATTATCGCCTTTATCTCTTTTGAGATCCTGTAACTCTGGCTCTTCTCCTTTATGGGTATTAGGAGAGCTATGGCCTTGCCGTCCCCTGAGACGAGGAGGTCCCTTAAGACGGGGTTTGCTAGCGCCCTGTCCCTTATGCGCAGGGCCTCGGCGTCGTCCTTTACAGACCGGCCCATAAGCGGGGCTATGGTGAGCATCCCGCCTTTGGCGCTTATGTCGTCGGTGGTAACAGGGCTTATGAGGTCCTTTCCCACGACGCCGTCGATCTTCTGAATCTCGTCGGAAATCCTCGCTATCCTCTCTAGCGTTGCGGCCTTGAAGACCCCTGTGGGGCTCGATTCGTCAACGACGCCGAGCACTATGGCGTCGGAGAGGGCGAATTCCTTTTTCACCTCATCGTTAACCACCCTAACTGGCTCATCCCTTGAGAGCATGTTCTCGGGGTCGGTATCTACCTTTATGCGGGGTATTTGAACAAGAAAAAAGACGGTGACGATAAACCAGAAGGCCATCACCGTCTTCGGCCGTCTTATGGAAAAAGAGACGGGTTTTAATAAAATATTTTTCATTTTTCAGAGGATATTAAGGTTAAAAAGGCCCCATCGGGCCTTTTTATTCGCCTCGCCGGTTTTCGCGTCCTGTTTGCGCGTTCAAGGACTACGCCTCGCCCCTTACACCCCCGCAGGACCTCACCCCGAAGACCTTCAAAAGGACCATCATGGGGCACCAGTTGGTAAAGGCCGACTGAAAGAGGTTAAGCCCCACAAGGCCGGTAAAGAGGAGCCAGTACTCGCTGTGCGTCCTTGAGAGTATGAGGGACACTACGATAAAAAATCCCGCTATGAGCCTTAAAAGTCTCTCCATATTCATCTTGATTTACCTCCTCGAAATTTTTTTCCTTTTTGGAAGGCCCCGGCCCGTACCACTAAACCCTTTCATGAGGTCGCGCCTCTCCTCTATCTGCTCCATTAAGACCTCTCTCATAAGGGCGCAGGCCCTGACTATCTTGGGGTTGGTTATGGAGTAATGGATGTTGACGCCATCTCTTCTCGACCTGACCACGCCGCAGGACTTCAGGACCGAAAGGTGCTGCGACACGTTGGCCTTTGCGAGCCCCATCTCGGCGGTTATCTCACCGGCTGACTTTTCCCCGTCCTTCAGGACGTATATTATCTCGAGCCTCTTGGGGTTTGAAAGGGTCTTGCATATCTCGGACTGCATCTTGAAGACTTCCTTTTTCATGTTTTCATTATTGCGAAATTTCGAAACCATGTCAATAGTTTTTTATCCGCCCGCTCTCGCGGCCCTTGCCTGGAGGCGGCGCGCGAACGCCGGGTGCTTAAAAAACGGCATCGCTGTATCATGGGATGGGAAATTTTCGTGTGGGTATTCCGAGGCCTTTTGAATGCCGGGAATTTTTCCAGGGAAAGTTACGGGGGTTTTTCAAGCGTAGGGCACCGGCCTTAACGCTTCTTCGGGGAAAGTCTTTTGAGAACGGCGTCAGCGTATTCCGGGAAGGCGTCAAGGTGCAAGGGCCTCTTCATCGCCATGTTGAACCTCATAATCTTGAAGTCCACTTCCCTCTTGAGTTCAAGGGCCTCGGCGTCGTCTTCCACGGTCGCTATGAAATCTATGAGTCGGTGAATATCTTTTTTGAGTTCCAATTCCGGTGGCAGGCAACCGGCGTTCTTGAGTATCTTGAAGGCGAGCCTCTGCTCCGGGTCCACGCCCGAGTCGTCCTCGAGGCTAAGGGGCCTTCCCGCCCCGGGCAGGTCCGCGAAGTCGCCTCTCTCCATGGCCTCCCTTATCCGCTCTTCAGCCAGCCATTCAAAAAATTCCATCCGCCGCCTCAGGGTTTGAGGTATTCAAGGATCTCGTCAACGTGCCCCTTCACCTTAACGGGCTTCCAGAGTTTTTCGACCACCCCGGAACCGTCTATAATGAAGGTGGAGCGGATAATACCCATCGAGGTCTTGCCGTACATCTTCTTTTCACCGTAGGCGCCGTAGAGCGCGGCCACCTTCCTCTCCGGGTCCGAGAGGAGCGGGAACCCGAGGCCGTACTTCTCCTTGAAGTTCTCGTGGGATTTTAAGCTGTCCGGGCTTACGCCCAGGACCACCGCGCCAGTACTCCTGACCCTGCCCATATTGTCGCTGAAGTCGCAGGCCTCGGTGGTGCACCCGGGGGTGTTGTCCTTTGGATAAAAATAGAGGACGACCTTTTTCCCGGAAAAGTCCTTGAGCGAATAAGCCTTCTCCGCGCCGGACTCGTCCAGGCCCTTAAGAACGAACTCCGGCGCTTTATCTTTCTCGTTAACCATGATATGAATTCCCTTCCTTTTTTTTTGAATCCCGGCTCCGCTGTTGCGCCCGCCATCCCGGCAGCGCGTCCCGGCGGTCACTATCTACGGGCCAGGATCGGCGGGGCGGCGGCGAAAAAATAGAGCAGTTCCGAATCCCCCACCACCCTCTTTATGGAGTGCTCTTCATCGGGCCCAGCCACGAGAACATCCCCGGCGCCGATGGCGGCCTCTTCTTCGCCGAAGCCGAAGACAACCCTTCCGGAGATGCAGTAAAAGACCTCATAAGCCCCTTCGTGGCAATGTGGGACGGCGGTCTGGCCCGGGACAAGTTTTATATGGCTTAAATTGCTGATACAAGATATACTTTTTTCTACGAGCAACCGCTTTTTCAACTGCGGGTCGTGGCTTACGGACTTTATCTCGGCATCGGCAAAACGATGGATTTTCATCACGGCATTTAAACATTCTTTTATGTTATTATCATCCAAAAAGGCGCGCCGGTCAAGATTTCTGCCCCGGCCGCGCGCCAAATTCTATTATTGACATGGAGAACCGGTTCCTTTAAATTTTAACTTAAGGGCAAACCCGCTCTCCGGAGACTATTTTTATGGGCAAGGGAGTTGTTCTCTTAGCAGATGATGACGCCTTCTTCCGTACCGTCTGTTCGGACATCCTGACGGGCGGGGGCTTTTCCGTTGTGACGGCGTCTTCCGGGACAGAGGCGCTTGAAATCATAAAGAACCGGGACGTTGACCTTGTAATCACCGACCTCGTTATGCCGGACTTGAGCGGCATCGAGGTACTTGAAGGAGCCAAACAGCACAACACCCTCACCGACGTTATCGTCATAACCGGCCACAGCTCCATCGACACCGCCATAACCGCCCTGAAAAAAGGCGCCTTTGACTACATAAACAAGCCCATAAACGAAGACGTACTCCTCCATACGGTAAACTCCTGCATGGAGAAGAAGAAACTCCTCGAAGAGAACTCGGAGATGAGGCAGTCCCTGAGGCTCTTTGAGGTGAGTTGGGCGGTCACCAACACGCTGGAGAGAGAAAAACTCTACCAGGCCGCCCTCGACGCCATGATCCAGGTCGTGCCGGCCGACGCCGGGTTTCTCGTAAGTTATAACGTTGAGACGAAAAAACTCGCCGTAAGGGGGACAAGGCACCTGGAACAGAAAGAGGCCGCCCGCATAGTCCGCGCCGTGAAAGACACCTGTGGAAAGGACTTAAAACGCATTAAAAAGGTCACATCCATCGCCACTTCAGACTTATTGGGGCTGGACCCAAAGGAGGGAAGAAAGATTCCGGCCGCCTATGGTTCGATCCTCATCGTCCCCATACTCGGGGGCGCGATCCCCGTAGGCTTCGTCTTCACCATGCACAGGGACGGCCCGGAAATCTACGGCGTGGACGCGATGAAATTCGCCGCCTTTGTCGCCGAGCACATCTCCATAGCCTTTGAAAACGCGCGCAAGTACGAAGAGGCCCAGAAACTCGTCTTCGTAGACAGCCTCACCAACCTCTACAACAGCAAGTACCTCGACAAAATACTGGACAAGGAACTTAAAAGAGCTGACAGGCTAAACCTCCCTGTAACGCTCCTCTTCCTCGACATCGACAACTTCAAGAACATAAACGACAGGAACGACCACCTCGTGGGAAGCAGGGTCTTAGTCGAGGTGGGCTCCATACTCCTCACATGCGTAAGGGAGGTGGACACGGTCATAAGGTACGGCGGAGACGAGTTTGTGGTCATCCTCGTAGACGCGGATTACGACCCGGGCTTTGTCGTGGCCGAGAGGATAAGGGCCTCGGTGGAAAACAACAAATTTCTCCGCGACGCGGGCCTTGAAATCCGGGTCACCGTATCCATAGGCGTAGCCACATATCCCGTACACACAAAAGGAAAAGAAGAACTCATCAGGATGGCCGACATGGCAATGTACAGCGCTAAAGACGCCTCAAGGAACGCCGTCTTCCTCGCCCCCATGCCTGGCTCCTGAGCCACAGACCCCCGCCACCACTCAAGCCTTAAGGGCCTTCAATGAAGGCCCTCCATGAAACGCGGATTTGCCCCTAAAAAACACCCGTCCTTGAACCGTGCTCATGTCTTTAAAAAAGGGGCGTTGCAATAAAAAAAGCGCCGGATAAGTCCTTCACCCGGCGCCGTCTCTGATTGCGGCGTTAAAGATTTCAAACGGTGGTCACGACTCTGCGGCTGTCTCATCCCCGTCGCCTTCATTCTCTTCCTTGGGGGCGACGGTCACGAAACCGGCGGCCACCTCCCTCAGGGCGTTAACGACGGCCTTGTTGTCGGTCTCCACAAAGGGTTTTGCGCCCCTTATGAGCTGTCTCGCCCTCTGGCCCGCCAGATGCACGAGCGTGAAACGGCTCGGCACCTTCTCCAGACAATCTTCAATTGTTACCCTCGCCATACAAAACACCTCCCTCTCTAAAGGTAAAACCTGATCGAGAAGAGATTATAACCCATTGCGAAGGTTTTTTCTACCCCCGCCCGAAAAGTTCTTCAACCCTCTCCATGAGCCTCTCCTTCCTGCACATCTCGGCCCTGATAATGGAGGCGAGGTTCTCAAAGGCGGCTTCCACATCGTCGTTGAATATAATGTAGTCGTAGAAGCTGGCCTCCTTTATCTCTCCGAGGGCCACGTTGAGTCTCTTCTCTATCTCCTCGTCGCTGTCCTTTCCTCTCGCCGAGAGCCTCTGCCTGCATGCCTCCACCGACGGCGGCAGGACGAATATGTAGACACCGCCGTCGAGTAACTCCCTCAGATGCCTGGCGCCCTGAACGTCTATCTCGAGGATGACGTTAAGCCCGGCATCGAGCATCTCTTCGAGGTCTTTCTTCGACGTGCCGTACCTCTTCCCGTGGACAAGGGCGTACTCGAGGAACTCTTTTTCATCTATCATCCTGTCAAAGGTCCCGTCGTCCACGAACCAGTAGTCCACGCCGTTCACGTCACCGGGCCGTGGGCTTCTTGTCGTGTAAGAGACGGAGTGGCGCATACCGGGGAATGCCTCAAGCGCCTTCCTGTAAAGGGTGGTCTTTCCAGCCCCTGACGGGCCGGAGATTATAAAAGGTATACCTCTGCTCACAAAAATGCCCCACTTTATACCCGGCCCCCGACCCGGCGGCCCCTGGGCGTCACGCGCTGGCCCGCGGAAAGACCCCCATTATTCTATGTTCTGGACCTGTTCCCTCATCTTCTCAACCTCCCACTTCACCTCCACCACGGTCTGTGAAACAGACGCGTCCGAGGCCTTTGAGGCGATGGTGTTCGTCTCCCTGAAAATCTCCTGACAGAGGAAATCGAGCCTCTTGCCAACGGGCTCTTTTAATTTGAGATATTCGTCAAAGGCTTTGAAGTGGCTCCCGAGGCGGACGACCTCCTCGCTTACGTCCGTCCTTTCGGCAAAGACGGCGGCCTCAAGCAGTATCCTCGACTCGTCGAACCTGTCTCCAAGCATCCTCTTAATCTCTTCGGTCACCCTCTTCCTGTAGGAGTCGAGTATAAGGGGAAGCCGTGCTTCAATCCTTGAAAGCATGGACCTTACGGCCTGTAACCTCTCCTTCAGGTCCTTTTCAAGGGACTCTCCCTCCTTGACCCTCCACGCCTCCACCTGGTCGAGTGCAAGGGAAACCCCCTCTCTTATGACCTCGCTCTCAGCCTCCACATCCACCGATTCCTTCCCGGCGCTTAAGACCTCTCTCTGGGCGAGGATAAACCCCAGGTCCGGCTCGCCCTTTACGCCGAGCGCCTCTTTTATCTCAAGGGCGGCGTCGAAATAGGCCCTCGCCGCAACGAGATTTATCTTCAACCCCGACGCCCCGGACTCTTCGGAAAAGAGGCTGACCTTGAAGGAACCCCTCGAAAAACGCTTCTTTATCTCGTCCCTTATGAGGTTTTCAAGGCCGAAAAACCTGTCGGGGACCTTTATCCTCGTATCGAGATAGCGGTGGTTAAGCGACCTTACCTCAACGAAAAACTCCTCGCCGCCAACCGTAAAAGTACTCCGTCCAAAGCCTGTCATGCTCTTAACCAATTCTTAATCCCCTTTGTATCTTAAAGGCGTAACGTCTTCTTATCTCCGTCAGGATTTCAATCATTGCCGAGTCGCTGTAATCGGGGTATGTCCAGTCAAGGGCCCTGAAGGCGCCTCTCCTGAAGACAAGTGTAAGATCGGCGTATACCCCGCCTCCCACATGGACCCTGTGGGAAAAATTCTTGCACGACGCCAGAACGAACCTCTCAAGGGTTATATAGCCGGGGTCTATATTTATCCTCCTGCGGCCGTCCCTCAAAAACTCTTCCTCGACGCCGTTGGAAAAGACCTTTATCTCAGATAGGTCGCCTGTCTCTATATGCTCCTGAAAAGACACGACCCTTCTTGTCTTCCCGCCCTCTCCGAACTCCCTGTCGTAATAGTCGGTACTGTCGAAATCGAGGGGTTCGCTCAAAAAATCTATTGCGCCGAATCTACCTTCAAACACTTTCAAGACGGGGAGGAACAACTCCCTGTCCACGGTAAAGAGGCTTACGACGAGTTTTACCTTTTCAGGCTCCCTTACCCTCGTCACCACTAACCCCCTCAGCCGGACAGGGACTTGAGCCCCAGGGCCGCCGCTTCGGCGAGCTCGGCGCGATCAAGCGTTGCCGTGCCTATTTTGCCCACCACCACGCCGGCGGCGAAGTTGGCGAGCACGGCCGCCTCCTTGAAATTAGCGCCCGTTGCCAGAGCCATGGCCAGCACCCCCACCACGGTGTCGCCGGCGCCGCTCACGTCAAAGACCTCTTT
>BTQV01000043.1:0-9520 GCA_036986055.1 Thermodesulfobacteriota bacterium | reverse complement strand
GCGGCGGGGGACGGCAAGCCTGTTTTATTAAACCTGCGGTAGAACCGTGATCTTACAGCTTCTTCCGCTTTCTTCTGTCGGGTATTTTTGCGGCGGGGGTATAGGCGTATTCTTTAGTGCCAAGGGAAAAATCTCCGATAAGGGTGAGGGCAAAGGAAAGGCAGAAGGGGCATTTGATGGTAATGTCCGTGGGGGTGTCTCTCAAAAACCTTTTGAATTTTTTTCCGCAGCGCCTGCATTCTATGTCGAGTCTGAGGGGCATGGGGATTTAATTCACCTTTTTTGCCTGTGAGAACGGCAACCCTGTAAGACTTGAAAAGAGAGGCGGGGGATTTTTTTAATTAAAAAAATCCCCGCAACCAAAAACATTATCCGCACTCCGTGTAGCCGCAGCCCCTGCATACGACGCACCCGTCGGCGTGCTCCACGGAGCCGCCGCAGTCCGGGCAGGCGCCGCGTTTGAAGACAGAGGGCACGGGGGTGAAGTCGAGATGGTCCTCAAGGGCCGTGGCCGTGGTCCCCGTCCCCGGTGTGTCGAAGACGTCTTTTTCCCTGTAAAGGGGGTTTTGCCCGCCGTTGGTCTTGTAGAGCATGTACCACTCCATGGCCTTTGCCATGGCATCGGCGCAGGAGGTAACCTTTGTGGCGCCGAACCCCACGGGGAGATGGCAGCTGATGCCGCGCATCTGTTTTATTATCTCAGCAGGTACTACGCCGCTACGGAGCGCCAGAGAAGTCATCCTGCCCATGGCCTCGCACTGGGAGGCCACACAGCCGCCGGCCTTTCCTATCTGTGTGAATATCTCTATGGGCTGGCCCTCTTCGTCCTCGTTTATTGTAACGTAGAGGTTTCCGCAACCCGTTTTTATCTTCCTCGTTATGCCGAAGGCTATCTCGCCTCTGGGCCTCGGAGAGGCCGCTGAGTATGTCTGTGCAACGGGCAACTGAGTCGCCTCCAGAGGGGTCTTCTTTTCGCTGCCCTTCTGGAGGACTTGAGCGTCCCTTGAGCCGTCCCTGTAAACGGTAACACCCTTGCAACCCAGTTTGTGGGCGAGGCCGTAGACCCTTGCCACGTCCTCTACCGTAGCCTCGTTGGGGAAGTTAACGGTCTTGCTCACGGCGTTGTCCGTATACTTCTGGAAGGCCGCCTGCATCCTAATGTGCCACTCGGGGGTTATGTCGTGGGCCGTTACAAAGACACGCTTTACATCATCGGGGATACCCTCTATGCCGTGGAGGGTCCCTGCGTCGGCCACCTCTTTCATGAGCTCAGGACTGTCAAAACCCCTCTTACGGGCAATATCCTCGAAGAGGGGGTTCACTTCAAGGAGCGCTGCGCCGTCCATTACGTTCCTCGTGAAGGCGAGGGCGAAGATGGGTTCCACTCCCGACGAACATGAGGATATTATGGATATAGTGCCCGTGGGCGCGATGGTCGTGACTGTGGCGTTCCTTACCGGTATCTTCATCCTGTCGTATACCGAACCCGTATAATTGGGAAAAGTGCCCCTTGCGCGCGCTAGTTCCATGGAGGCCTCGCGCCCGGTGGCCTGGATAAGCGACATTACCTTTTCGGCCGCTTCGATAGCCTCTTCCGAATCATAGGGTATGGACAACTTTATGAGCATGTCGGCGAAGCCCATGACGCCGAGGCCTATCTTCCTGTTTGACTTTGTCATGGCGTCTATCTTGTCTATGGGGTAGCGGTTCATATCTATGACGTTGTCGAGGAAGCGGACGGCCTTTTTTACCGTCTCCTTTAATTTTTCCTCGTCAAGCTCATACCCGGAATCACTGCCGTCCCCGGCCTTTTTCACCATGCGGTTCAGGTTTATGGAGCCCAGGTTGCATGACTCATAGGGCAAGAGCGGCTGCTCGCCGCAGGGGTTGGTGGACTCGATCTCTCCCACATGGGGTGTGGGGTTTTCGGCGTTTATCCTGTCTATGAAGATAATGCCCGGCTCGCCGTTCTTCCACGCCATGTCCACTATCTTGTCAAAGACCTCTTTCGCGTTCAAGGAGCCGAGGGTCTTCTGGTTGCGGGGGTTTTTGAGGTCATAGTCGGACCCCGCATCAACGGCCTCCATGAACTCCTCGGTGATGTTTACGGAAATGTTGAAGTTGTTGAGTTTGGTGTTGTCTTCCTTGCAGGAGATAAATTTCATTATATCGGGATGGTCCACGCGGAGTATCCCCATATTCGCGCCCCTTCTGGTGCCGCCCTGCTTTATCGCCTCCGTGGCGCCGTCGAAGACGGTCATGAATGAAATGGGGCCGGAGGATATGCCCGAGGTGGAGCCTACGAGGTCTCCCGAGGGCCTTAGCCTTGAGAAGGAGAAACCCGTGCCTCCGCCGGACTTGTGTATGAGGGCCGTGTGCTTTACGGCGTCGAAGATGCTCTCCATGGAGTCCTCGATGGGAAGGACGAAACAGGCCGAAAGTTGCTGGAGGTCCCTGCCCGCGTTCATGAGGGTGGGGGAGTTGGGCATGAACTCCAGAGACGCCATCATCCTGTAGAACTCAAGGGCCACGCTCATCGTGTCGGCCTCGTCGTCGTAGTTTTTCTCGGCCTCGGCTATGTTGGCGCTCACCCGCCAGAACATCTCCTCCACGGTCTCGATGGTGTTGCCTTCGGCGTCTTTCTTGAGATACCTCTTTTCAAGGACCTTTCTGCAGTTTTCGCTTATCTCAACGCGCTGTTTAAGCACCTGCACATTGGACTCGGCTGCGCCCTCAGGTATGGATTTGAGTGTAAGAACTTCCTGCTCCATATTTTTTCATCCCCCCCTTTACTCTACAAGATTTTTTTCACTAAGCGCTGCACCGCCTTTTGCCGCTCATTAAAAAGGCCGTACAGGGTTTTTATTCAGGATTTTTCTGGTTTAAACAACGAAAGGACATGTACTGTTAAGTGCCCAATTTATATAGGAAAAACCATCTATATGGTATGACGAGCCTTATTTCACCACAATATATGGTAGCTGTCAAGGGGAAAATGCACCTGAAAAACGGGTAGTCCCCATACCTTTGGGAAGGCCTTGGAATGGAAGAGGTTTTTGCGGGCCTTTGGGGTCTCTTGAAAAAGGGCGGGGGATTTTTCCTGTGGAAAAATCCCCCCGCCCTTTCAACACGACTGAAACTCAAATATACGAAACTCAAAAAGGGGTTTTTGTCGCCGCCCCCGCGTCGTCTCGGTCTATTCCCTCGTCTCCATGCCCGCAGGCTGGTGTGTGGCCTGTGAGACGACGAGTTCCGTATCAGCTACTATCTTGTGCCAGACGTTCTTCGGGGCCAGTACCACGGAGCCGGGTTTGAGTTCAGTTGACTCCTCCTCGCCGGCGTCGATGTAATAGGTCCCCGTGCCCTCGTGGACAAAGAAGACCTGGTCGCCTGTGGGGTGCCTGTGGTAATCGAGGACCTGGCCGGCCTTGAAATAGTAAGTATCCTGCGAGAGAGCGTCGGTCTTTATGTAGCTGACCTTTGCGACCGCGTCGTCCTTGAAGCTTTTTGTCTCCAAAACATTCGCCTGTTCCATCTAACTGCCTCCTGTGGTTTTTTTATTGGGTAAGGATTTTTGTGATTTTTTTTATCTTAAAGGCCTTTTTAGCGCCTTTTCTTGATGTTATCTGCCGTATATACCCATAAGGGAGGCCTCGCCGAGGACGTGGCCCTCCATGGATGCCTCCACGTCGGCCTTCGTCGCCCCGGCGCCGAGGCCGAGGGTCTCTACGTCAAGGGCCTTGAGGATAAATGAATACCTGTGGTCCCCGTGCCCTTTCGGCGGGCAGGGGCCTCCGTAGCCAATGCGGCCAAAACCTGTGGTGCCGTGTTTCATGCCCTGTCCTGGGTCGGCCTTATTGCCTTCGCCCCTTTCCAGCCTTTTAAGACCGGCCGGTATATCGTAGAGCACCCAGTGGACGAAAGTCCCCATGGGCGCGTCCGGGTCTTCGGCGATAAGAGTAAAACTCTTTGTCCCCTCCGGCGGGTCCTCCCAGGAAAGCTCAGGGGAGAGGTCCTCACCGTCGCAGGTAAACCTGACGGGGATGCGCTCGCCTTGCCAGAATTCAGGGCTTTGTATGTTAAAGGCCAAGGCGTTACCTCCCTCTGCATGGCTTAATATGACGCTAAAAAGAAAAAAACCAGCGAAAATGGACAGATAAAAGGTTCTCATGGGGTTGAAAAAATTTCGCTTGGCAAAATAAATATACACACAATTAAATCTATATCAAATTTTTTATTTTGCAACCCTTTGAGCCGGGATATTTAAAAATTCAGGAATTTTACGGCAAAATGGTCTTTCGGCCCGCGCGTAACCACGGCTTGAATTAATTCCTCTTGAAAAAAAGGGGTTAAAGAGATATTTTTTCCATTCAGGGAATTTTTGGTATAGTCAGAGGAAATGACCCGGAGATGGGAAGGTAGAGGGTAGGAGCAGGCCGGATTACGGCCGCGCCGTCTTTGGCGCGGTCTTTCGTGAAATGATTTTTTAATGGAGGCGGCAGCGTTGAAGGCGCTTTTTATCGTAAACCCCGCGGCCGGGGGTAAAGACAGGGTAAGGGCGGTCACCGAGGCCGTTAAAAAGGTCTGCAGGGGCGGTGGCGGTCTTTTTGTAATAAAGTCCACGAAAGGGCCGGGCCACGCAAAGGCGCTCTCAGAGGAGGCGGTGCGAAGAAATTTTTCAGTGGTCTTCGCCTGCGGCGGTGACGGCACCGTCAATGAAGTCGCGGCCCCGCTGCTTTCCAGGCCCGTCGTCCTCGGCATAGTACCGCTGGGGCGTGGCAATACCCTTTCGAGGAGCTTGAAGATTCCTCTATCCGTCGAGGACTCGGTAAGGCTCATAAAGAAATGGAATGTAAGGTCTGTTGACGCGGGCGTATTCTGCGACAGGTATTTTTTCGCCATGGCTGGTTTCGGCATTGAGGCGGGTTTTTTGAAGAAATACAAAAAACTCTTTTTTACCGGGAGGCCAAAGGAATTCCTGTCGCGCCATCCCGGAGCGTTCAAGGAATTCTTGAAATACAATGAAGAGGAACTCCACATCACAGTGGATAACGCCTTTATAAAGGTAAAGTCTCTTACGCTCACAGTCGCGAATACCGCGTATTACGGCGGCGCGGCAGTAATAGCCCCGGGGGCGAGCCCCTTTGACGGCCATATCCATCTCTGTGTCCTGCCGGCCTTGAGCGTCCTCAAGGTCCCGGACGTCTCCCAGAAACTCTTTAACGGGACCATAGCCGAACTCAAGGGCTACAGGCACGTAAAGGGAAAACGGATAGATATACCGAGGGCCCACATAACCGACGCCTATGTGGACGGCGAGCACTTCGAGTGGATCGGGGATATAACTGTCAGGGTGTTGCAGAAGAAGCTCAAGGTCCTTACCCCTTGAGGGGTTGTCTTCGAGTCAAAAGGCGGGCCGCTACGAAGATTTTTCGTCCTTTATCTTGAAAATTGCAATAATGTGCTCTCGTATGCCGTGGTACTCATCCCTTTGGCCAAACAGGGTTAATGCCCTTTTGGCCAAACTATGACTTTCGGATATATACGTCCGGGGAAGTTGGCCTTGAAGGTGGATAACGAGAAACGAAAGACCGCGATGAGCCCCGTAGCCTTCCGGGCAACCCTCTTGAACATCCTCGGCAACACGGCGCTCTTCGTATTAAAGCTCATTGCGGGGCTACTCTCCGGGAGCATAGCGCTCATCTCCGACGCCATAAATTCATTCAACGATATTGTCGCATCCATAGCCACCTTCATATGCGTTAGGATCTCCAACAAGAAAGCCGACGAGGGGCACCCCTTCGGACACAGCAGGGCCGAGCCGGTGGCGGGCATAATTATCGCGATACTCGCTGGCATCCTCGGCTTTGAGATACTCCGTGAGTCGGTGAAGAGGTTTTTTACGGGCGCCGTGCCAGAGATAGGTCTCTTCGCGCTCTCGGTGCCCCTTATAACCATCATCGTAAAGGCCGCCATGGCCGCTTATTTCAGGAACGTGGGAAGGTCGATTAACAGCCCTGCCCTGAGGGCCACGGCCCTTGATTCATTCATGGACGTCTTTGTTTCCGGCACCGTGCTCCTGGGCATAGCCGGGGCAAAACTCGGCTTTCCCATGCTCGACCCGTTGGCCGGGGTGCTTATAAGCGTCTGGGTTGTCTATACGGGCTACCGTATCGGCATTGAGAATATTGACTACCTTATGGGCAAGGCCCCTGAGCCGTGGCTCATGCGCGAGATTAAGGAGAAGACCCTGAACGTTGAGGGCGTTCAGGCCGTAAATACGGTGAGGGCCCACTATGTGGGCAACTTCATTCACGTTGAGATACACATCGAGGTGGACAAGAACCTCTCCACCCTCGACTCTCACGCCATAGGCGAGGAGGTGGAGAGGAAGGTTGGCGAGATTAGGGCGATTGACAAATCATTTGTTCACGTGGACCCGGTATGAACCGCAGGGTTTTTTTGGCGCGCCGTAAAAAGGCCTTTAATAGATGACGCGAAGTTAAAAATAAAAAAATGATTGAAAAGGTTTTTAAGGAACTTGACGCCTCTCAACGCATGGCCGTCTTCTCCGGGAGCGCCGCGGTTCTCGTAGTCGCGCCGCCGGGAAGCGGCAAGACTCGGGTCCTCGCCTCGAGGTTCGCCCGTCTGGTCTCAGAGGGCGCGGGACCGGGAAGCGTCCTCGCCGTAACCTTTACGGTCAGGGCGGCCAACGAGATGCGTCTGCGCGTCAAGGAGATTACGGGAAAAGACCTTGCGGGGCTTGATATAGGTACCTTCCACGGGATATGCCTTGAATTTTTAAAAAAGACGCGGCCGGGCTTTATTCTTTACGGGAGGGATGAGGTGAGGGGTTGTCTAAAGGCCCTCGGCGTAAAGAAGGTGGAGAAGGCGGCGGAGAGGATTTCATTTGTAAAAAATTTTTATTACGGTTCGCCTGAAACCCTTACCTCTGAAGAGAGGGTCTTTTTTGAGGAATATGAAGCACGCCTGAGACAGGAGAATGCCCTCGACCTCGATGACCTTATCCTTGAGACGGTGCGCGCCCTTGAGGAAGGAGGAGGCGGTTTTGAGGCCGGGGACTTCAGACAGAATTTCTCTCACGTACTGATAGACGAGTACCAGGACATAAACCCGCCGCAGGCACGCCTTGTAAAACTCCTCTTCCAGGGCGGCGCGAGTGTCTTCGCCATTGGAGACCCGGACCAGGCGATTTATTCATTCAGGGGAGCAAGCCTTGAGAGTTTCATGAACTTTGAAAAGGACTTTCCCGGGGCCACAATCATAAGGCTCAAAAAGAATTACCGCTCGGCTGAAACAGTAGTCAGGGCTTCGGCTTCGGTTATATCCAATAATCTTAAGAGGCCCGGGTGCGAGGCCTCGGCCGTAAAAAAAGGTGGAGAGGTCTTTACAGTCCGCTGTCCCGACGAGAGGGCCATGACCGGGTATATTATTCAGGAGATTGAAAAGAAGATGGGGGGGTTAACGAGCCTTACGGCAACGGGAGAAGGCGGGGATTCGAGGTTTTCAGACTTTGCCGTCTTATTCAGGACCAACCGGCAGGGTGAAGTTATCCTCGATGCGTTTAAAAGATCCGCCATACCCTCACACCTCGTGGGGCCGCCCGGGGCCGGTTTCAGGGACCTTTTAACGCGGCTCAAGGAGAGTACACCCGTCGGGGATGTTTTGCTAGTTGATCTCATAACGGAAGAGGCGAAGGCCATAAAGGCCGCGCCTGAGGCCCTCGAACTCTTTTTAACGACGGCTGAAAGGTTTTCTAAGGTCCGGGCACAAGAATGTCTCGATGCATTCCTCGAAGTGACGGCGCTCCTCGAGCCCCCGGACAATCTCGATATAAACGCCGACAGGGTAAACCTCATGACGCTCCATATGGCCAAGGGTCTCGAGTTCAAGAATGTCTTTATCGCGGGCGTCGAGGACGGCCTCATCCCTCTCAAAAGAGACGGCGTGGACATTGAGGAGGAGCGCAGGCTCTTTTACGTGGGGATGACGAGGGCCGTACAAGACCTCTATCTCCTCTTTGCCGAGAAGAGGAGGGCCTGGTCCGAGGTCCTTGAAAGCCGCCCATCGCCTTTTATTAAAGAGATACCCCCCGGGCTCGTAAAAGAGGTGAATATAAAGAAAAGGCAGTTTAAAAGAAGGCCCCGGCAAAAGGGCCTCTTCGAATAAGGGGTTTTGTTTCAGCCGGCGGCGTAGTTATCGCCTCGCTCGCCCAGGTATGCGAAGAGCGTACGGGTAAGGTAAAAGCCTTCTCAGGGTCTTTTAGCCCCCGGGCGGCCCACATGGTCGGCGTTGTGTGGTTTTTTTACGCCCTGGGCCTTCGCTTCACGGTCCGTTTTTTAGCGGGTCCTGCGGTGGCGGCCTTTTTGGCCGTCGCTGATTTCTTAGGCGCTTTAGTCTTTGAAAGCAACATCTTCTCGGCCTCACACCAGTGCTCAACGTCTCTGCCGTGAACCCTTCCGCTCTTTTCAAATAATTCATAGGCTTTTTTTGCTATATCTTCATGCATTTTCATCTTCAGCCCTCCCCTTTCCTTTTTAAATTAGCCGTCACGAAGTTTTTTTATTGAAGGCGGTCTTACAACCTCGCCAGCACCCCTTTGTTGACCTCCTCGGCCCTTGCCGGGCCGAAGAGTAGTTCCACCAGTTTAAAGGCGAACTCCAGGGCCGTTCCCGGCCCCTGGCTCGTAATTATATTCCCGTCCACCACAACCCTCTCCCTTGAGAGGACTTCCTTCGTCAATTTGTCCCATACGCCGGGATGGGCCGTCACGCGCCTGCCCTCAGTAATGCCTATGGCCGAGAGCACGGTGGTGGCCGCGCATATGGCGGCGATGAGCCCTTTTTTCGCTAAAATGCCCTCTACAAGCCCTTTTATCCTCGCGTCCTTCTTGAGGTTTTTTGTCCCCGGTCCGCCCCCGGGGAGCACTATCATATCAAAGTCCTCTACCATCGCCTCGTCGAGGGTCTTGTCGGGGAGGACCCTTATTCCGCTCCTGCCTTCCACGGCGCCCTCAATGGTTCCGGCCGTTACGACTTCGGCGCCGGCCCTCCTTAAGATGTCAACGACAACGAGGGCTTCTATTTCCTCAAAACCCGGCGCAAGGGGAAGAAGTATTCGTTTCATGGTAAAGGCGTGCCTCCCGTGATCAATTTAGAATTGCTGAAGGTAATACGCGGCGGCCTCTTGAAAAACCTCGTGGCCGGATTCGTGGTCCGCTCTGTAGGGGGCGATAATTAAAATTATACTCCTCTTTTAAGGGTTGTCAAAAAACAAAGAGATAAAAAAACTGCTATAATCTACCTGTACTATCCTTAAAAACCGATAAAATCCGGAAGCAGAGGATGTTCTCAAGACGGTTGTTTTTAAAGACTTTTCTAGCTATTTTAGCCGGACTCCACTTCGGCGGCACAACGGTTGCGGCGGGGATATTTTTCAGACCCCGAAAGTCAGCCCCGCCGAGGACAAGGGAGAACGTCTTTGTCGACCGGGACGGACG
>BTQV01000042.1:0-9598 GCA_036986055.1 Thermodesulfobacteriota bacterium | reverse complement strand
AAATCTCCTTATATGGGGCGGGAGGGGGCTTTTGGCCCCCATCCCTGACACGAGCAAGGTTCTCTTACTCGTGATCCGTTATTATCTTGACCCCGCCTCCGGAGTCCGCGTTCACACAGCCATGGCCGTAGAGAGCTGTTACTACAATCTCCGTTGCCCTGAGTGAAGCGTCGCGCTGAAACTCGGTCTTTGCACCCGTCTTGAGGACAAAGGCCAGGCCCGACTGGTTGCCCATGGGCATCATAACGCCCTGGCGGTCGGCGTTCACATTCACAGAGGCACAGTTCGTGGACTGGAAGATATCCACGCCGTAAAGGCTCGCCATCGCCCCGATGTCTTCGGCGGGCGCCGAAGGGCCTCCCCAGATTGCGCCCGTGGTGGCCTTGAGCGCCATCCTGAGATCATGTATCTGGATGGGATGGAGCACAGCCACAAAGGGGACCTTGGCGTTGCCGGACTCAAGCGTATATATCGCCTCAAGGAAATTCGTCTCCGTAATGTCCACCCCCGATGTGCCCACTGTATTCGTAAAGCTCGAAACAGCGCCGAGAAGGTCCGAATCCAGCTTGTTGGCCAGCGCCTTTCCCAGTTCCGCCGCATAGGGCTCGAGTCCTCCGAGAGAGGCGCTGTTCAAGAGCATGTCGGTCACGGTTATCATTATCCCCGCCTCGTCGGCCGTTACGCTCGTCGAGGTGGTGTTTACCGCGGTATTGCTCATGTCCGTCGCCTCGGTGAGGTCGGTGGCCGAAAGAAGCGGCCACTTCGGGAAATCCACGGTCAGGGTGGACTCGCCGCTGATGTCAGCCACCCTGACGAGCGGCGGCATGACGGAGTCTGCATAAGCCGCGTCTATTACAAGCCTTGATACTATCTCAGCGGCTATAAGTTCCCCCGCACTTGTGCCCGCACTCGTTACTTCGTTTGCCATATCTGATTAACCTCCCTGTAAACACTTAATAAAGTTGACTCTTGTTGACTTCAAACAACATGAAAGACAGCCGTTATCCGGCAACGTTCCGAAATTTCCTTTTCCTTGCATCAAGGAAAGGATTCCTTACGTCCCTGAACCGGTAAACCTGTCCGGCGGAACCGTAGACGTCAATGCCCTCCTTCAGAAACCTGTCGAGGTCCTCGCGCGGCATACTCTGCCACGACGCGGGGTCCGAGAGGCTGTACCTTGCGGCTCCGCTGCCCCTGAAGCCGGCGCCTCTGGAGCCGGCACCCGTTGTGCCGTTCACCCTCAGATGATGGGGCCTGGAACTCAACCACTCGCCGAGATATTCGTCCACGCCCATGGGGTGTCCGGAGTCGTTTATCCTGCTGGAGCCCGTATCGTTGACGACCATGATGTTGCCGGCCTCGTCCATCCTGACCTTATTGTCCAGGAGTTCCGCTATCTCTTCGGCATCCACCACGTTGTATCTTGAGATGGTCTTCATAAGTTCCAACTTTTTCTTCTCACTCTTAAGCCCCTCTATCTCGGACTTCATCCTGTCCAGCTCGTCCGTCGAGGTCCTGGCCCTCTGTGCCTTTGAGTATGCCTTTCTGTATGCTTCGTCGATCAAACCCTGCACCTTGGCCTGCTGGTCGAGACTGAATGTGACCCTTTCAGAACCGCTCTCTGTTCCGCCGCTCTGGCCGTCGCCTTTTTCCTGCGTTCCGATAGCGTCCTTCTGCATAAAACCTCCTTTTGCTTGACCCCCCATTTCATTATCAGGATTCTGGGATCCCTTTACGCCCCCGCGGTCCGGGGTGGTACTCGCGGGGGTTGCCTCTCATATAAGTCTCTTTGTCTCTCCCGACAAAAAACCCGACAACTTCCTCCTGTCGAGAAGGCCCCTTACAAGGACCCGGCATACATGGGACTTTTCACTAAAGGATAGTTGCCGCCACTGTTGCTTTCCCACGAGAGTTGCGATGGTTCTACGCGCCTCTTCCCATACGGCCTTTGTTATCCATAGCGCCGTCTGGTAATCTATGTTGTGTTTCGCGCATATAACGCGCGCCGTTTCATCGGCGTTTCCCTTAAAACCCTCTGTTGTCATATCTTCCTCCGCCGCTCCATAACGAAAACTCAATCGCCCACGTCCGTTCAGCCTTGCCGGGCGGACTCTATCTCCTCGTCTATTCGCGCCTTCAGGTCATCCGAGAGTTTGGGAAGAACTGTTCCGGCTATCTTTTTCTGAATCTGCTTCTTGAAAGTCGGGGAGTCAACACCGGCCGACAGCGCCTTTATGGCGTTATCAAGGTCCCTGGTGACGTCCCTCACGGAGAAGTCATCTGGGTAATCGACGAGGCCGTCAAACTCCCTGCCCTCCCATCTCGACCAGATATCAAGGACCTGCATCTCGGCATGCTCGATGTTGTCCGCCTTTTCGCTCAATGTGGCGTATAACTGCTGGTATTCCAACTCAATGGCCAGGCCCGACCTTGAGCCGGAAAAGTCTTCCGCTGCCTTGACCCCGCCCATCTTGGCGATCCTGTGTATCTCGGCGATATCCTGTTTTACCCATTCACGTATCTCGGTAAGCGAGGAATGCGGCGCTTCGAGCCAGTAGGGCCTTGCGTTGGGCTCGGCCGGGTCGAACTGAAGGATGTTCCTCGGCCCCAATTCCCTCTCCTCGTCGCCGCCGCCCTTGGAGTAGGGCATGGCGAGCATGGGGAAGGCGGTGTTCTCGATAATCTCCTTTGCGTCGCTACAAAGGTAGTAGATATTCTTATTTATATCGGCTATATCCTGAAGGTCTGAAATGCCTATCATGGGTATGCCGGACCTCTTGTTGTAGAGGTTCACAACGGGGACGGCCCCGAGGGTGTGCTCGCCGGCGGACCTTAACCGTGCCTCCCCGCTCCCGCTGTCCACTTCCCAGAGCTCCCAGGCGTCCCTCTTCCAGATACGGTATGTGCCCTTGGCTTCCCTTATCTTCACACTGTCGAGGACGGGTTTACCCGAAGCGAGCCTCGTAAAGGACCAGTCTATGAGGTTCTCCGGCGTGACGAGGGTGACGTAGGGCCGTATATCGCCGGCAACGGCCTCAGCCCTTGTCGAGGCCGGAATGGACGGCTTGTCAACGACTATTGCGACCCTGCCGTATATCGAGGCGAACCTCCCGGCCTCGCGCATGAACTGGTTGAAACTCGAACCTTCGTGGTCAGCGTCCCGGAGGAAAGAATCAAAGAGGGGGTCGCCAATGA
Source organism: Thermodesulfobacteriota bacterium (assembly GCA_036986055.1). GTDB lineage: Bacteria > Desulfobacterota > GWC2-55-46 > GWC2-55-46 > JADFVP01 > BTQV01. The sequence goes on along the minus strand of BTQV01000042.1, from coordinate 6,403 downwards.
GAGAGCCGAACTCGCGGCGCGGCACCTTCCTGAAGAGATGGGAGGTGAAGATGTCGACGATGGGGCCGCAGTAGTTGTAATAGTAGGAAATCTCTTTGCGGCGGCTGTAGTTGGTCGAACTCTCAAAGGGGTGCTGAAGGAGATAGTCGGCGTCCTTATACAACCTTCCCCCCATATAGGACCTGATGTAGAACTGCCACTCTGTTACCCAGGCGTCGTACTCGGGATGTCTCTTTTCAAGGTCTTCTCTTGTCACGTCCACCTCATCTCAATATTGCGGTTCGTCATTCAAGCGGATGATGGTTCTATTTATAAAACCTTTTTTTAGGATCGAACCTGCTGCTCCTCAGCGGAAACTCGTACTCGATAAAATAACCGAGGGCGTCTGTCGCGTGGGTCCTCTCAAGGTTAGACTTGTTTATATCCCTTCCGTCATCCTTCCATACCACCGTCTCAAAATCCCTCTTCAAGGAAAGGCACCTGGGGTGGTGAAACAACCGTGCCTCTTTCTTCGTGTTTTCGAGCATGCTGTTTACGGCGTTGACCCTGTCTTTTACGCCGGGGTTGGCCCTTTTTATCCTCTGGTCTGTAAGGCCGAGCTCGGCGAGCAGCACGTAATCCGTCTTGCCGGTGGTGGTCCTCGATGAACCGGCCGAGTCGCCGTAAACTATAACGCCGGGCCTGTGGCGGCCGTATCTCCCCAGAAAGGCCCTACCCATCTCAACGGTGTTGGTGTTTTTAAGGACTATCTCGTCAAAAACAAAAACCCTTTCACCGTCCGTCTGCGCGATAAGCCATACACAGGGGTTGACGTTGAAATCACAGCACAGGATTATGGGACGGTTCGATTCAATACGCATATCAGGGTCCTGATGCCTCTCAGTTGAGTACGCGTAATATACCCGGCCTGTAGCGCCCTCGAAACTCGCCTCGTATTCCTGCCGGAATGTCCTTGGGTCGAGGACCCTTTTAGCCGCCTCTATCTCTTCGGGCGGGAGGATGTCAGCGGAATACCAGCTGTAAAAGCCCCACTCCGGGTCCACCCCGGACCTCGCGTAATCCGCGAGGTCCTTGTAATGGTTGAAGCCCTCGGGAACCCCTATGAACCAGCACCAGCCTTTTCTGTCGGAGAGCGCCGGTCTTATGTTCTCCGTCCATACCGTGGGTTTCATATTCCCGTATTCGTCGAGGACCCCTCCGTCCCAGGGCACCCCCTCTATCCTCTCTGGCTTATCGAGCCCAACGACCCAGAGTTCGCTCGAAAACTTCGTCCTGATGCAGAGGTCTGTTTCATAAACCTTTTTAATCCAGTGACGGGGCACAAGGGCCTTTAAATCGCTCCAGAAGATCCTTTTGGCCTGATCCCTTGTGGGGGCCGCCGCAAAGAAACGCGGTTGTGTCCACGGGCTTTTAACGCCGAGGGCGATTACCAGTCTTCTCTTCGCGAGCTCCGTCTTGCCCGACCTCCTCCCCGCAGGGATAACGCTGAAACGTTTATTCTCCGTCCAAAGTCTTATCTGTTCCCGATGGAATCGTAACCGATGCCATCGCTTCGGCAATTTCTTCAGTATCATCGATTAACTTTTCGCTTCCGCAGTCGTCAATGCCCCAGGCCAGTCTTTCGCCCCTTACCATGTTGGAGAGAACCTCTCCCGCCATCTTCGCCACCTTCAGTTCATCGAGGGCGAGTTTCAGGTCTCTTGTCCTCAGCCCTTTTTTCAATTTCTTTTTTACTACCTTCCACAGTCTGCGGTGTTCCTCTGTAATATCATCGGGAGCGCCTTTCGGGGTCTCTACTCCAGCACACGGCTCTCCCTCCATGATTTTTTTATCCCTGCCGGCCTTCCACTCCTCTTTCCCTGCCCTCATACTGACAGTGTCCGGGCGGCGGCAATATTTTTCATCAAGTATTTGAACGGACGTCCCTGCCTTTAAGATTTCTCTTTCAACACACTTACAATCCATGGAAGCGTTCACTTGAGGACTCCGCTCTTAAACCTTTGCCGGAGGCTAAATCTTTTCGAGCCCGTCGTGGTCGACACATTGCCTTAAAGGATAAAGACTGATATAGACAGCGCCGCATTCCCAGCACCTTTCGGGTTCCCTCAGGAGGACCTTGTTGGACCCCTTAAAACGGTACTTGAACCAATTGTCTCTCTCAAAGGTGGACTGGTTTGTTCTTGGACCGTATCTCATGGCTGAAACCTCCCGGTGTTTTTTCAACGCCCTCGCATACTATAGTGTTTTCTTTCTACCCCTAAATCTGCAACTCTTTGTTTTTATGGAATAAAAGGCATGAAATTATTCTACCCCGCATGCATTGCCAACAAAAAAGGGCCTCTCCGTCGATCTTGCCGGAGAGGCCCTTTTGGGCGTCGTTATAAAAATTTCAGTAGTTTCCTCGAAGCGTTGAGGAGGTTGGGCTCATGAAAAAAACTTTTCATGTGGTGCTGAACTACAGGCCGTTACGTATCAGACGTCTTTTTGGCCTGGCTCGGAGGTAAGCCAGTTATGTCCGTTCTCCGACTCAAAGACCCTATTTCTCTCGATGATATTTTCCACACCCGCTTGAAAGCCGTATATCCTCAACTCATCGAGGATATCACCCATGGACTGGTACTGTCTCAGCGTCTTATATTCAATCCAGCTGAGGGCGTCCTTTTTTTCCGGCGCCGAAACCCTTATCTTTCTTCTCCTTCTTCTGTGACCTTGAAGAGGCGACTTTTTCTTCTGCCCTGTAAAGCACTTCATAAGCCCTCCCGAGTGAAATTCTATGACTGCCGGCGATTTCCTTCATATGGCTCTTCCAGTAATGGTATTCGACAAACACCGCCCTTTCCCTGGGCGTAAGTCCCGAAAGGGGCCAGAGCAGGTCCCTCAATCCAACACCCTCTATCGTCAGTTCTCCATAAAAAATATCAGGCTCTACCTTGGTTTTACTCAACAATCTTTCCTATCCTGAAACGATAAATCCGGCAAAATGTTCTTTATACGCACACATCGCTCAAGAGGTTTATTTGGCCCGGCCACGGGCCTTACTGTCAGCCGGCTGGAAAATATTTAAAAGAAAAACGCGAATTGAATGGAATCCGGGCAAAGTAAAGGGCTTGCCGTCTTTTATGTCAAAAAGACCACTCATGCAGCACCTTTAAAAAAGCCCGCATATGATATTTAAAGATTATATTAATGTTTGATTAAGTGTATTATACATTATATTTATGTTCTTGTCAAGAACATATTGCATGATTCCCAATATGTTTAATAAAATCCGTTATGAGAACCTTAAACGTAAGCCATCATTGCAAGGTAAATTCTTAAAGGAAATTCAGCGGGGGTCTGTGTGTAGAAGAAAAGAAGCTCCGGGCAGGAAATTCTTTTGTTTGTCAAGATATTAGGAAGGTTTGGGAGGAGCGTGCCTGACGGGTCAATACATTATCAGACAGCAAACCTGAAGTGTAGAATATCTCCGTCTTGAAGAACGTAATCCTTGCCCTCTATCCTTACCAAGCCTTTTTCCCGGCAGGCGGCCTCTGAGCCGTATTTGATGTAATCCTCGTAGCCTATTACCTCGGCCTTTATAAAACCGCGTTCAAAATCGGAATGGATGACGCCGGCGGCCTTCGGGGCCTTTGACCCTTTTTTCACCGTCCATGCCCGGACCTCTTTCTCGCCAGCCGTAAAAAAAGTTATAAGGCCCAGAAGTTTATAGGCCTCTCTTGCGAGTCTGTCAAGTCCGGACTCCTCAAGACCGAGCCCTTTTAAAAATTCGCCCCGCTCTTCAGCAGGGAGTTCAGCGAGTTCGGATTCTATCTTGCCGCAGATAACAGCGAAACCCGAGCCGTGCCTCTCCGCCTCTTGCTTTACGGCAAGGACAGTCTCTTTCTCGCCTGCGAGGTCGTCCTCTCCAACGTTGGCCACGTAGATAACAGGTTTTGCGGTAAGGAGGTTCAGGTCCTTTAACAGCTCACCCTTGTCCTCGGTAAGCACTCCCCTTGCCGGACGGCCTTCTTCGAGACAGTCTTTCACCTCTTCGTAAAGGGCGAGCAACTTCACGGCGGCCTTATCACCGGCCCTGGCGAGTTTTCCGGTCTTCTCCCATCTCCTCGTGACGGTCTCGAGGTCGACGAGCATAAGCTCCGTTTCTATAACCTCTATATCCGCCAAAGGATCGACCCTGCCTTCAACATGCACGACACCGGGATCTTCAAAGCACCTTACTATGTGGGCGACCATATCCACCTCTCTTATGTGCCCGAGGAAACGGTTGCCGAGGCCCTCACCCTTGCTCGCGCCCTTTACGAGCCCCGCTATGTCCACAAACTCCACGGCAGTCGGCACAACCTTTTCAGGCTTGACCAGTTCGGCGAGCCTCTTGAGCCTCTCGTCTCTAAGCACCACCATCCCCACGTTGGGTTCTATGGTCGTAAAGGGATAATTAGACGCCTCTGCGCCGGCCGAAGTCATTGCGTTGAAGATTGTGGACTTGCCCACATTGGGGAGCCCGACTATTCCACAGTTAAAACCCATTGTCCTGTCATCCTTTTATGCAAGGTGAATAAAAAAACGGGGCGGTAAGATTACCGCCCCATTATTATAAACGGCCGACGACTACCGCTATCAGACAAGCAGCGGCGCTATGATTAGAGAAACGATGCTCATTAGTTTTATCAGTATGTTCATGGAAGGCCCCGAGGTGTCCTTGAAGGGGTCGCCGACGGTGTCCCCAACGACGGCCGCCTTGTGCGCGTCCGAGCCCTTGCCGCCGAATTTTCCGCCTTCGATGAGTTTTTTAGCGTTATCCCAGGCACCTCCTGCGTTGGCCATGAATATGGCCAGGAGAACGCCCGTTACGGTCGCGCCTGCGAGCATGCCGCCGAGGGCATAGGGTCCGAGGAGAAACCCTATAATAAGGGGCATGAAAATGGCTATAAGACCCGGAAGTATCATCTCGGTGAGGGCCGCCTTAGTGCTTATATCAATGCACTTGGCAACGTCTGGCTTTACGCCCTCCTTACCCTCGAGAAGGCCCGGTATCTCCCTGAACTGCCTCCTTATCTCGTTTACCATCTTGAAAGCGGCCTTGCCCACGCTAGTCATCGTGAGCGCGCCGATAAAGAAGGGCAGTATGCCGCCGATAAACAGACCTATCACGACATTGGGGTCGGTTATTATTATATCGAAGCTGTGCCCCAAACCAAGAGTTATAGCCTGACTGTAAGCGGAAAACATGGCAAGCGCCGTGAGGGCCGCCGAACCTATGGCAAAACCCTTGCCTATGGCGGCTGTTGTGTTGCCCAGGGCGTCGAGGCTGTCGGTAATCTTGCGGACGTCGTCGCCGAGCCCGCTCATCTCTGATATGCCGCCCGCGTTATCCGCTATGGGACCGTAAGCGTCGACACTCATGATTATTCCGGTAGTTGCGAGCATCCCCACGGCCGCGATGCCGATACCGTAGAGCCCGGCGAAATAATTGGCGACGAATATGGTGATGGTTATGGCGATGACGGGCAGGGCGCAACTCTCAAGACCCACGGCCAGGCCGCTTATGATGTTGGTGGCCGCCCCCGTCTCGCTCGCCTGCGCAATCCTCATAACGGGCTTGGACGACGTATAATACTCGGTAATAAGACCTATGGCTATGCCGCACAGACACCCGGCAAGCACGGCCCAGTAGATGCCTATGCTGGAGTTAACAAGTCCGGTGCTGAAATAGGCGAGGACGAGGAATATGGCCGTGGCTACGAAAGTCGCGTAACGGAGCGCCGCGGCCGGATTGAACCTCTCGAGGAAATTCATCGTCAAGATCCCGAGGATGGACGCTACGAGGCCCGCCATGGTGAGTATGATCGGGTAACTCATCAAAGAGACGCTGGCGCCGAGTTTTGAGGCCGCAGAACCCGGTATTACCGTGGCGCCGAGCGCGATGGTGGCGATAATAGAGCCCACATAAGACTCGAAGATGTCCGCCCCGAGGCCTGCCACATCGCCCACGTTGTCGCCCACGTTGTCGGCTATGACGCCGGGGTTTCTGGGGTCGTCTTCAGGGATGCCCGCCTCGAGCTTACCCACGAGGTCCGCACCCACATCAGCGGTCTTTGTAAATATGCCGCCGCCGACCCTGGCGAAGAGGGCTATGGAAGAGGCACCCATGGCGAAGCCGTTAATAACGGCCGCAGTATCGGGCCTCCCGTAAAAGTAGAAGAAGGCACCTACGCCGAGAAGTCCGAGGCTGGCTACGGAAAGTCCCATGACAGAGCCGCCGAGGAAGGCGAGGCTCAGGGCCTTTCCGGGGTTGGGCTTATACATCCTCGCAGCCTGGGCCGTCCTGACGTTCGCCTTTGTGGCGCCCATCATCCCGAAAAATCCCGCCAACATCGATAATATTGCGCCGGTTATATAGGCG
>BTQV01000041.1:0-9630 GCA_036986055.1 Thermodesulfobacteriota bacterium | reverse complement strand
ATATCCCAAGATAAAAGTTCAATATGATGCAAACGTAGTAGTTGACGGCCGGGTCATAACGTCCAACGGCGGCCCGGTCAGCTATCAAGCCGCATTCGTATTGCTGGCGAAATTAAGTTCCGAGGAATTCTCAAAAGAAATTTCAGAGTTAATACAATTTAATCGGCTCGCAAGCGCATTCAAGCCATAATAAACTTTGCATGAGGGCTTGCGCTTCACTTTAGTCCAGTCCAGTCCCTCATGCAGGTCGTTGTAATCCTGCCGGGAAAATTCCGGGAAAATTTCTGGCGCCCCTTATTTGATTTTTTTCCTGATTTACCCGTTGCTCACATCGTGGCCCCAGGCCGCTCCGATACCTCCTTAACCCCATACCCGTGCTCAACAGCCCCCTTGACCGCCTCCGCCTTAAACTCTACAGGATATCATGCCTAGGGTTACTCAGGTTACTCATGGACACCTCCCTGGCTTCCTGTTTTACCCTTATAGATGTCTAAAACAGGGGGAAGTCCACCCTTTGCATTACGGCCTGTCTTCCTTCCCGCCGGCGCTCCGGGACCTTGCGGGTTTTTTTGTCATACTCGTTAAATCCGGGGGTGATTTTTTAAAAAAATATGCTATTATCAATCCTCTGAAACGGACTTTTGATGAGGTCATCCTTTGAACAATTACCCCTGACGCTTCAGACCTCCCGCAGTGCTTGTTAGCGGGGTGAGGAGGGCCGGCCTTTGGAAAAAAAACAGTCACAACGTTTAACCAGGGCCTATGCCGCCTGGGTCATACGCTGGCGCTGGCCGGTCCTTATCGCCTGTATTCTCGCAGCCCTCATCGCAGGTCTCGGCATCCGTTATTTCGAGATGACCGCCGATTACCGCGTCTTTTTCAACGCGGACAACCCCGAGCTCAAGGCATTTAACGCCTTTGAGGACACCTACACCAATACGGACAACGTCCTCTTTGTCCTCCAGCCGGGGGACAAAGACGTCTTCACCCGCAAGACCCTCGAGGTCGTCAGGGGTCTAACCGAGGATGCATGGCAGATACCCTATGCCATCAGGGTCGACTCCATTACGAACTTCCAGCATACCGAGGCCCTTGGCGACGACCTGACCGTCTCCGACCTCGTCGAAGACGCCGGGGCCCTGACGGACGGGGAGTTGACCCGGGTCAGGGATATCGCTCTCGGAGAACCCGCGCTGGTGAACCGCCTCATCTCGGCCGACGGGTCCACCACCGGGGTCTTTGTCACGTTGCAGTTCCCGGGCGACGACCACACCGCCCACCTCCCGCTCTCGGTAAAACGGGCCGAGGAGATGGCGGCCGGACTGCGCGCCGAAAACCCCGGCATGACCGTGGCGTTAACGGGCATGGCCGCCATGAGCAACGCCCTTACCGAGGCCTCGGACCGGGACCTTCAGACGCTGGTGCCGGTGATGTACCTGGTAATAATCATCTTCCTGCTCCTTCTTTTGCGGTCAGTCACAGGGACCGTTGCAACGCTCCTTGTAATAAGCCTTGCCGTTACTACCGCCGTGGGGCTCAGCTTCTGGTTCGGGATGAAGATGACCACGGCCTCTGCGGTGGCGCCTATCGTGATACTCACCCTCGCCATCGCGGACTGCGTCCACATCCTCATGTATACCTTCAGCGAGATGCGCGCCGGCAGGACCAGGAACGAGGCGCTGGCCGAGAGCCTGCGTGTTAACACCGAGCCGGTCTTTCTTACGAGCCTTACGACCACTATCGGATTTTTAAGCCTCAATTTTTCCGATTCGCCGCCCTTTCACGACCTCGGCAATATCGCGGCAATGGGGGTGGTCGCGGCCTGGGTCTTCTCAATGGCCTTTCTGCCGGCCTTTATCTCCATACTCCCTCTGCGCGTCAGGGACCGTGTCGAGGGCAGGAAAGTCTTCATGGAAAGGTTCGGCGACTTCGTGGTGAAAAGGAGAAAGCCGCTCTTCTGGTCCATAACGGCCCTGACGCTTCTGCTGGTCGCCTTCATCCCCCGTATCGAGCTGAACGAACAGTTCGTTGAATATTTTGATTACTCCATCCCTTTTCGCGCTGAGACCGAATTCGCCGCCAAAAACCTTTCAGGCCCCTATATCATAGAATTTTCCATTGACAGCGGGCAGGAGGGCGGCATCGCGAACCCTGAATATCTGAAGCGCCTTGAGGCGTTCGCGATATGGCTTCGCGCCCAGCCCGAGGTCACACACGTAAATACCTTCACCGACGTTATGAAAAGGGTGAACAAGTCCATGCACGGGGACAACCAGGCCTGGTACCGCCTGCCTGACAAGCGTAACCTCGCGGCGCAATACCTGCTCCTCTATGAGATGTCCCTGCCCTATGGGCTCGACCTGAACAGCCAGGTGAGCATAGATAAATCGGCGAGCCGCCTGACCATTACCACTAAGAACCTGAAAACGAGGCAGATAAGGGACTTTACGGCCCGCGCCGAGTCATGGCTTGTTGACAATGGTCTGCCTTCCATGAGGGCAAAGGGCACGGGCACGACTATCATGTTCGCGCTTCTCATAGACAGAAACGTCAGGAGCATGTTAAAGGGCACGGCCTTTGCGTTTCTCCTCATTGCGCTGACCCTGATCGTGGCCCTTCGAAGCATCAAGCTCGGGCTTATCAGCCTTGCTTCCAATTTCATTCCCGTGGCGCTTACCTTCGGGCTGTGGGCCATACTCGTCGGCGAGATGGGCATTATCGCCTCTGTAATCACTGCGACGAGCCTGGGCCTTATAGTCGACGACACGGTACACATTCTCAGCAAATACAACCGGGCCAAGCGAGAGCACCGCTTCGGCACCCACGACGCCGTCCGATACACCTTCGCACACGTTGGCACGGCACTCTGGGCGACGACGCTTATTCTGGTGGCGGGTTTTACTGTTTTAAGTTTCTCAAGTTTCAAGATAAACTCCGACATGGGGGTGCTTACCTCCATAACACTCGTCTTTGCGCTGATGGCGGATTTTCTGCTCCTTCCGCCGCTGCTCATGTACATTGACAGGCAAGAGGGTTGCAGGTGCGCCACGTGTGCAAGCAAGACCGCTACGGGCCTGACGTAATTTTAATTTTATTATTCGAGGAGGGACCTGCCATGAAGATTTTTATTCTCACACTCGCCGCGGTGATTTCTTTCGCCCTGCCGGCGTTGTCCGGGGGCGCTGAGGACCCGGCTGTTAGGGGAGAGGCCGTGGCCCGCGAGTCCCACCGCCGGGACCTGGGTTTTGGCAATACGAAGTCAGAACTAAAGATGATACTTGAAAACCGCAAGGGCCGCAAAAGCGAGCGCCTTATGCGCATTTACATCCTCGAAGTCCCGGACGAGAATGAAGGGGACAAGTCCCTGGTAATCTTTGACGAGCCCCGCGACATAAAGGGGACGGCGCTGCTGAGCTACGCCCATATCTTGAAGGACGACGACCAGTGGCTCTACCTGCCGGCATTGAAGCGGGTCAAGCGCATCTCTTCGAGCAACAAGTCGGGGCCCTTCATGGGGAGCGAGTTCGCCTATGAGGACATAACCGGCCAGGAGTTGAAAAAATACAGTTACAGGTGGCTCAGAGACGAGCCCTGCGGCGAGCTCGAATGCTTTGTTGTGGAGCGCCGCCCCCTTTACAAGAAATCGGGTTACACGCGCATGGTCACGTGGATAGACAAGGGCGAGTACCGCCTCCAGCGGATAGACTACTACGACCGCAGGGACGCGCTTTTGAAGACCCTCACCTTCAGCGGCTACAAGCAATATCTCGACAGGTTCTGGCGCGCCACCGACATGTACATGGTAAACCGACAGACGGGCAAGAAGACCAGGTTGCTCTATAAAAAGTATGAATTCAAGACCGGCCTTAAAGACAGTGATTTCACGAAGAGCCGATTGAAACGGTTACGCTGATGTCCGGTTTTGTGAGGTTCTTCTCATATGCGCTGGCAGTGGTATTAGCCCTTTCAGGCGCGGCTTCGGCCGCGGAGCTTTCGGGCTGGGCCGAAGTCGAGGGGAGGTACTTTCCCGAAGGCCCGCTTTACCGGGGCCAGGAGAGCGAGAGCGTTTCCGTCGCGCTCCGGCCCGAGTTCTACGGGGAGTGGGCCGGGGATAATTCATTCACCTTCGTCCCCTTCTACCGTTACGACAGCGCCGATACACAACGGACTCACTTTGATATCCGCGAGGCCATGTTTTTAAAGGCGGGCGAAAGTTATGAATTCAGGGCGGGCGTTGGAAAGGTCTTCTGGGGCGTTACGGAAGCGAACCACCTCGTTGACATTATAAACCAGACCGACCTCGTCGAATCCATTGACGGGGAGGAAAAGCTCGGCCAGCCCATGGTGGACCTGACGCTCCTTTCCCGTTACGGGACGTGGGATATTTTTGTCCTGCCATATTTTCGTGAACGGACATTCCCTGGGCGCGCGGCGCGTCTGCGCTTCGACCCCTTTATTGACTCTGACCTCGGTGCGGCCTATGAAAGCGGCGACGAAGAGCGCCACGTGGACTTTGCGCTCCGTTACAGCAATACTGTCGGGGACTGGGATGTGGGCGTCTCGTACTTTTACGGCACGTCAAGAGACCCGGCCTACCTTCCGCGTACGGGCACCGGCGCCTCCTTCGTCCCTTTTTATGAGATTATCCATCAGGGCGGACTCGACGTGCAGTATGTAAAGGGCGGCTGGCTCTGGAAACTTGAGGGCATATACAGGACGGGGTACCGCGACGGCGGCTACTACGCCCTGGACGCTGGCTTTGAGTATACCTTTTCCGGACCGGCGTTTTACGGCATGGACGTGGGCCTTCTCCTCGAGTATCTATACGACAGCCGTAATTTCGACTTTGACCTTAACGGCCTTGTGGACAGCGGTTACATCAGCAGCCGTTTTAATACCTTCATGAACAATGACTACATGCTTGGACTGCGCGTCGCGGTGAACGACGCGGCCTCTTCGGAGATTTTAATTGTCGCGACACGGGATGCCGACAACGGCGCGGCCGTCGTCAAAATTGAGTCAAGCCGCAGAATCGGCGACAACTGGAAGGCGGAGCTGGACGGTTATCTCTTCGTTGACGCTGGAAAAGACCCTTTGCTGGATTTCTTCCGCAAGGACGGTTTTGTGCAGGCGTCCATAAGGTATTATTTCTGACGCCCCATTGAAAGCGTTACCAACAGGGCCGGGAATGTAGTATATTATTCAAATAAATAACAAGGCGTGGTTTTTAAATGTTTACAGGTAAGACCGATATGCGAAGGAAGACGAAGAGGATAATGGTCGGCGGCGTTGCCGTTGGCGGAGGGGCGCCTGTGTCGGTCCAGTCCATGACCAACACGAATACCGCCGACGTAGAGGCAACGGTCTCCCAGATAAGGGCCCTTGAAAAGGCGGGTTGCGAGATTATAAGGGTTGCCGTGCCCGACGCCGAGGCCGCCTCTTCACTTGGCGCGATTAAGGGTCGCATAAAAATACCCCTTATAGCGGATATCCATTTTGACTGGAGGCTCGCTCTAAAGGCCGTGGACGAGGGCGTGGACGCCCTCCGTCTAAACCCCGGCAACATCGGCTCCAAGGGGCGTATTAAAGAAGTAGTCGCAGCGGCGAAGGGGGGCGGGCTACCTATAAGGATAGGGGTGAACGCCGGCTCCCTTGAAAAGGATATCCTTGAAAAATACGGGCGGCCAACGGAAGAGGCGCTCGTTGAGAGCGCGTTGAGGCACGTAAGGATACTCGAGGCCCTCGGCTTCGACGCAATAAAAATATCTTTAAAGGCGTCGAGCGTGCCCCTTACTATAAAGAGTTATAAACTTCTCGCCGAAAAGGTCGATTACCCTCTGCACATTGGCATAACCGAGGCGGGTACCCTCTTTGCGGGCACCATAAAGTCCGCCGTGGGCCTTGGCTCGCTCCTCGCCGAGGGGCTGGGTGACACGCTGAGGGTCTCCATTACAGGTGACCCAGTCGATGAGGTGAGGGTGGGCTGGGAGATTTTGAAGGCCCTTGAGCTCAGGAAGAGGGGGGTCAACATAATATCGTGTCCCACATGCGGCAGGATAAAGTTCGACTGCGCCGGTATCGCCTCGGCTCTCGAAGAGAGGCTCTCTCATATAGAGGAGCCCGTGAGCGTCGCTGTCATGGGGTGCGTTGTGAACGGCCCTGGTGAGGCCGTGGAGGCGGACGTGGGCGTGGCCGGAGGAGACGGCGTGGGACTTATATACATTAGCGGCAGGTCTGTAAGGAAGGTGAGGGAAGAGGAGATACTGGACGTCATCACCGAAGAGGTTGTAAGGATAGTAGAGGAGAGGAAGGGCGCCCCTTGACGGCGATGGCCTGATGAGCCTGCCATGCGCCGCGTATGCTCTATATAATGAACAGGCCGGTATTAAAGATACAAAGGTATTAAGGTATTAAAGATACAAAGGCCGCTTGCGCAAGGCACACCCCGCCCCGGCGGCCTTGATTTTACGCCTTTTCCTTTTAAATCACGATGACCGTTCAAGGCGTATAACAGGCCTGGCACAGGCCGTGGTCATTAAGTAAAATTTCCTGTAGACAAAGATTTTGTTTTGTACTATAATCCGCCCATTCCCAAAACATAGGACTCAGAAAATCGGATTTTCGAAAGGCGCGTAATTTTTTTGCTAATTACGAAAAAAAATGCTGGACAGGGTTGTTCGATTCTGGTATTTTACGGCGGACTTCCGGTGAACCCTTCTTACAGGTAATTTTACATAGCACCGCAGGGCGCGCACTTTCAGGGCGCTTGATAAAGACTCTGCGGCGGGCAGTCCATACTTACACCTTATATTGCCGAGGGACTCAACGCCTGTGGCCAGGATTATCAAAAAAGAGATAGGGCGGATTTACAGGTGCATAATATCTGTGACCGCCGTATGCCTCTTTAGAGTAAAAGAGTGCGGGCAGACAGCCGCCGCCGATGTCACTATAGATTCCGGGAACGAGGGGGTAACGTTGAGAAAAGCCGCCAGATGCGGTAGACACAGGAACTCGGGCGCCCGTAACATTATTGTAAGGGTGCTTGGTTCGTTTCCCTGCCTCATGCAGCCCGTAGACCCCTCCCTTTATATCTCATTTCCTTCCCGAACAGCCGTCAAAAAAGAATACTCCCTTGATTTAGAAGATAAATCAATATCCTCAAAACCGGCTTCACTCAGCAGCAAAAACAGGGTTGAGTGGTTCAAGAAGTCCGGCCTCGAAAGACCCAGAAGAACCTTCAGTCTCGCAAGAGACGACCTCGACGCAGCAGTAACCTCATTTTTATAATCCCGTCTATAGCCGCTGAACCAGAAAAGACAGAGATGTGCAGGCAAGACACGGACGACGAAGCGGTTCGGTGTGCGTCCTCAAGACGGGTCGGTATAAACTTTTCGTAAAAAACGCAGCAGGAAAAATGAAGAAGGAGGTGTAGGGATGGTATTAGAGAGTTGCAGGAAGGTTTTAGGCAGAGGCGTTCTGCTCGCACTGGCGCTCTTCCTCATCTCGGGGATGGTGCCCATGTCCTCTGCAACAGCACAGGATACCGGCGACGCCGCGATAGGCGAGAGGCTGTATACGGGGCAGCAAAGGTTGACGAACGGAGGACCGCCATGCATAACGTGCCATAACGTAAGTTACGGCGCGCTCGGCGGAGGTACGCTTGGTCCTGATCTTACAAAGGTCTACGCGAACCCGGCAAAGAACCCCCTTGTAAGCACTGCCTGGATCAATAACTTCGGCTCCCCTGTTATGGGTCCTATCTTCAACGCAAGGCCCATAACCGAGGAAGAGGTGGCTAACATAAGGGCCTTTTTCTCACAGCAGAGCGAGGGTGCAGTAAGGTCCGCACCCACAGGGACTTTCGTTATCGTAGGTCTCGGAGGTTTTATTGGAATCCTGATCGTCTTCAATATTATATGGAGCGGCAGGTACAGGAGCAGGTGTAAGGGCACGGCCCACGATGCCCTTTGGAGAAATTATGGTGGGAAAGGAGGAAGGTAATGGCAACACGCTGGATTCAAGACGAAGTCAATCCCGCAAAAAGGGGTTGGGAAGAGTTTTATAGGAACCGTTGGCAGTACGATAAGACGGTAAGAAGCACCCACGGCAACAACTGTACGGGCGGCTGTTCCTGGATGGTATACGTCAAGGACGGCGTCGTAACATGGGAGCTTCAGGCCGTGGATTATCCCAAACTCGAGGCCACACTGCCTCCCTACGAGCCCAGGGGCTGCCAGAGGGGCTGTTCGGCCTCATGGTACGTCTACAGCCCGGTGAGGATCAAATACCCCTATGTAAGGGGCGCACTCATCGACGCCTGGAAAGAGGCGAGGGCCAGGCACTCCGACCCGGTGGACGCTTGGCAGAGCATCGTCGAGAACGCCGAGGTCCACAAGAAGATAAAGTGGTCCCGCGGCAAAGGCGGATTCAGGAGGTTCGACTGGGACACGGCGGCCGAGATAATAACCTCCGCCCAGGTCTACACCATTAAGAAATACGGCCCGGACCGTAACATCAGTTTCTCGCCCATCCCGGCGATGAGCATGATAAGTTACGCCGCGGGCGCAAGGTATCATCAGCTCATGGGCGCTGTCAGCCTGAGCTTCTACGACTACTACACGGACCTTCCGCCAGCTTCCCCCGAGGTCTGGGGCGAGCAGACGGACGTGGCCGAGAGCGCGGACTGGTACCATTCCGGCTACACCATCGTCATGGGCGCATGCCTGAACATGACAAGGACGGCGGACTGCCACTTCATAAGCGAGTTCCGTTATGGCGGCGGTAAGATGGTCAACCTCTCGCCAGACTACTCGCAGGTCTCCAAGTACGCCGACCTCTGGGTGCCCGTCAGGACCGGTTCCGACGGCGCCTTCTGGATGGCCATTAACCACGTCATCTTGAAGGAGTTCTACGTTGACAGGCAGGTTCCTTACTTCGACAAGTACGTAAAGGCCTACACTGACCTTCCTCACCTCGTAAAACTCACGAAGGGTAAGGACGGCTACGAGATGGGCAGGTACTTAAGGGCCTGTGAGCTTGCCGACTACTCTGACGAGGACAATGCCGAGTGGAAGTTCGCCATGTGGGACTCCAAGACAAACAAGCCCCGCATAGTAAACGGCGGTATAGGTTACAGGTACCCTGAGAAGGATGCGAGCCACGGTAAATGGAATACCGTCATGAAGGACGGTAAAACCGGGGATAAGGTAGACCCGCTCCTCTCCGTGCTCGACATAAAGGACGACGCAATCGAGGTTGTCTTCTACGAGCTCGATAAGCCCGAGAAGTACAAACGTCAGGTTCCCGTCAAGTATGTGGAGACCCCCGAGGGAAAGGTTCCCGTAACAACGGTCTTCGACATAAACATCGCCCAGTGCGGCGTTGCACGCCCCGGCCTTTCGGGTGATTACTGCAAGAACTATGACGACGAAAGGGGCTTTTCCCCGGCCTGGCAGGAGCAGTACACCGGCATCGGACGCGACACTATAATACAGGTCGCCAAGGAGTTCGCCGCTAACGCCGAGGTCACGAAGGGCCGCTCAATGGTCATATGCGGAGCGAGCATAAACCACTGGTACCATGCGAACCTCATATACAGGGCCTTTATAAACGCCCTGAACCTCTGCGGAT
>BTQV01000040.1:0-9815 GCA_036986055.1 Thermodesulfobacteriota bacterium | reverse complement strand
GGAGGGGAAACGACCGTCCCCTTCCACCAGGACTTCATATTTTTCAGACCCACCCTGGAGGTCTTTAGAGGGGATGAAATGATTGAAGTACTCGTTGAAGGAGAGCCGCGGTTTTAGCTGGTTGCCCGGAGGCGCGGGCAAATTGGGCAGGTGTTGGCCTTCACGGGCCGGCTTTAAAAACAATGGGGTTTTAGTTGGTTGCCCGGAGGCGTGGACGAATTTGGCCGGTGCCGGCCTGAGCGGGCCGGATTAAAAAACAAAGGGGTTTTGTTGTTTGCCCACACCTTGAAAGGGGTCTTCCTTTTCCGCTTGATTTCTACTGTCAGGAGATATACGTTATAATCATAGAGATCGCTTAGCATCGTTATGTTATCTGGTTTTCCGGGCGCTGAGACCGCGCCTGAGAGGATAAGCCGATGAACGGGAGATTAACAAAACCCATCGACTTATTCCCCCAGTCGTCATTGCGAGCGGAGCGAAGCAATCCCATTATTCTTTAGAGACCTGACCAGGCCCCATCCCGCAAGGGATGGGGCCTGTATCATCATAAACAAAAAAAGGGAGAACCATGTCATACAGGAGATTTTTCGACTGCTCGGTGTCAGAGAGGCTTCTCTACACCCTCTTTATATTGCTCATTTCAACGGGGTACCTCTTTGCAATGGCCCTTATATACATAAACGTCGGCTCCGAGGACGGAAAACCCGGCCTTACGGTCAAGGACATAACCATTAAATACTACGGCAACCGTTCGGGCTCAAGGCTCGAGCAGGCCCTCACGGGCATAATGAAGGCCAACCGCACGAATGACGAGTACTTGACCATAGCCGAGTGGATTCACAACGGGGCGCCAGAGTCCGGGTATGAAAAAAAGATAAAACCCATACTCGACTCCAGATGCGTCGCCTGTCACAGCGCGGGATCCGGCTTTAACATACCGCCGCTCACCAGCTACAAGGAGGTACTGCCCCTTGTGGCTGTGGACACGGGCGAGTCCATAGGGGCCCTTGTGAGGGTCTCTCATATACACCTCTTCGGTCTTTCCATTATCTTTTATCTCCTTGGCAGGATATTCATCCTTACGGAGATACCCGTGTGGTTAAAGCGGCTGGCGGTAATCATCCCCTTCGCGGCCATCGCCGCCGACATAGGCTCATGGTGGTTTACCAAGTTTTCCCCCCATTTCTTCGCCTATACCGTCATTGTAAGCGGCGCGCTTATGGGGCTGTCCTTCGCCTTCCAGGCCCTGCTCTGCCTCTACCAGATGTGGTTCGTGAAAGCGGGTTTTGACCGGAACTACGTGGGCGGTGAATACGTCGAAAGAAGAAAAGAAGGTTGATTTTTTCAAGGGGCAGAATCACCCTCCTCTCAATGACGGGAAAGGCCCGTTAGAGGCGCAAAAAAGACTGTTATCACCGAAAACTTGACATTGTCTTCCACAAGGGATAATCTTTGATAAAAGTCACGATGGGTTAAGGTACTTATACTTGAGGCGAAGGCGCGGTAATGACCATCACCCCGCTTCAGGACAGGATTAAAGAACCTTGACGATGAGGTCATATCCGGATTATTTCGGTCGCCCGTTTCTAAGGAATCATTCTGAAATAACACAAAATCAGGAGGTGAAACCTTGAAAAAATTCTTACTTTTTGTGACGGCCCTTCTCTTGGTGGCAGGCACTTACGGCACGGCCTCCTCGGCCGACGTAAAGTCCTCTTCCGTCGACGTAAAGAACGGCAGGAAGATCTTCTTTAAATACTGCGCAAAGTGTCACGCCAGGGACGGCAGCGTATCCGAGTACGGCAGGAACAAAAAACCACGTCCCGCCAGAGACTTGAGGACAAACAGGCTCTTTATTTCTCCCGCCGAACTCCGTACGATTATCAAGTACGGCCTTTACGGAAGGGAGATGAAGGGATGGCAGTCCAAACTGACCGACAAGGAGATACTCGACGTGGCGGCCTTTGTCCGTACACTCAAGTATACGCCGGACATCAAGGCGGGCAAGAAATTTTATGAGAAGAGATGCGCCAGTTGTCACGCTCAGAACGGGCCGGGCAAAAAACTCTTCCACGCCCCGGACCTTGACATGTCGCCTCTGGGGGCCATAGAAATGGGCAGGGTCATAAGGTTCGGCCGCCACGGCACCATGATGACGCCTAAGAGGGACATGTTTAAAAATACCGACATAGCAAACGTAGTGGCATATCTGCAGAGCATCAAAAAATAAAACCTCAAAGGGCGCTGGAAAATATTTTTTCCAGCGCCCTTTTCTTTTAATCCTCTATTAAAAACCCTTTCAGCCTCCCTCTTTCTGTTACGTCTTAAGCGCCGTGGTCTTGAGTATCTTCTCATTGTAGGCGTAAAGGAGCGTACTTTTCTTCAGTACCCCTAGAACCTTCCGGCTGTTCCTGTGAGCAACCACTGGCAGGGTCGATACGTTCTTGCCCTCAAAGACCTTGAAGGCGGTCTCAAAATTATCCTCTGGTGTAAGGGTGCAGATCTCCTTTGTCATTATATCCGCCACCACGAGAAGTTCACAGAGGTCCTTCACATCGGCGAGCACAGGTTTTATATCGCTAAGTGAAATCATGCCGGCCAGCTCGTCCTTATCATTAAAGACGATGAAATGGGGGTAGTGGCTCTCCTGGACCTTGAGTACCAACTCCCCGAGGGGGGTGGACTCCCTTACGCTCTCATACTCTTTGTCCATATACTCGCCCACGCGCATTGACCTCAGCATGTGCGAATCCCTGCCGCGTACGAACCTCACCCCCTTCCTGATAAGTTTGGTCTCATAAAAGGAATGGCCGTAAAAAGTCTGCACGACGATAAGGCTCGTTATGCAGCTCGTCATGAGAGGCAGGATTATCTCAAAATTATAGGTCAACTCGAATATGGTGAATATGGCTGTTATGGGGGCCATAGTCGTTCCAGCAACGACTGCGCCCATACCCACGAGGGCATAGGCAGGAGACGCCCCTATATTCCCCGGAAAGAACCCGTTTGCCACTACACCGAAAAACCCGCCCAGAAGGCTCCCCATGACGAGGGACGGCGCGAATATGCCGCCAGAGAACCCGGCGCCCAACGAGAAGGCCGAGGCGAGGAGTTTCAATATTATTATGGCCAGCATGAGAGCGCCCGTCATCTTGGCCGCCAGCACCAGGTTTACGGACTGGTACCCGACTCCAAGTATGTGGGGGGCCTTAATGGCGATAAGGCCGACGAGGAACCCGCCGATAGCGGGCCTCAAATATACGGGTATCTTGAAATGCGTGAAGGTATCCTCGACCTTGGAGGTGAGTCTCGTAAAGGCGATCGCGACCCCTCCGGCGGCAACGCCGAGAACAATGTACAGCGGTATCTCCCAGTAGGTCACGAGGCTGTAATGAGGGACGTCGAAGGTGGGAAAGGTGCCGAGGAAGTGGTACGAGATGACCGTGGCGGTTATGGAGGATATGGCGATGTGGCTCAGATAGCTCACCTGGAAATCGACGAGTATAATCTCGGCGGCGAAGAGCAGTCCGGCCATGGGGGCGTTGAAGGTGGCGGCTATGCCGGCGGCCGCGCCGCAGGCGAGAAAAACACGCCTCCATTCCGCCGAGACCCCGATTAACTGTCCAATGGACGAGCCAACGGAGCCGCCTATGTGGACAATGGGCCCCTCGCGCCCGACGGACGCGCCTGTGCCTATGGAAATAACGGTGGCGAGAATTTTAAAGAGGGTCGTACGGTGCCTGATGACACCGTCCTTGGACACGACTGTGTGGATGACTTCGGGCACCCCGGCGCCGCTCGTCTCCGGCGCCCAGAAGGAGATTATGGGGCCAATTAAAAGGCCGCCTATTACAGGGATGGCAAGTATTATGTACCATTTCATCCCGGCGACGGCGGCGATAACCTCGGACTGGTTCTGCCACAACAATTTTATGACGATAAGCAGGGCATAGCGGAAAGCGATAGCGAGGAAACCTGTCACAACGCCGATGAGGACCGCTATGAGCAGGAGGACGACGAGTTTATCTTTATACACGTCGAGCTTCACATTGAAAGCCACGCCTACCTCTTTTTAATTTCCTCTACTGGTCAATCTCTCCATTCTTCTCTTTTAATTAAGGCCGTCATGGAATTCAAGTACGAAGATGCGCGCTGCGGGTCTGGACGAAGAAAACTATTCGCCTATAATCTTTACAAGGACCCTCTTGCGCCTTCGCCCGTCAAACTCACCGTAAAAAATCCGTTCCCACGTGCCGAGGTCGAGTTGGCCGCCTGTTACGGCCACGGTAACGGACCTGCCCATAATCTCCCTCTTGAGATGGGCGTCCCCGTTGTCCTCGCCCGTGTCGTTGTGGCGGTAGCGCGAGACCGGGGCATGGGGGGCGAGCCTTTCGAGCCATTCCTCGAAGTCGTGGTGGAGCCCGGGCTCGTCGTCGTTGATGAATACCGAGGCCGTTATGTGCATGGAATTGACAAGGGCGATGCCTTCCTTAATCCCGCTCTCTTCGAGGCAGTCTTCAACTTCCGGAGTAATGTTTACAAACCCTCTCCTCCCGGGAAGGTTGAAATAAAGTTCCTTGCGGTAACTCTTCACGGCCTTACACTCCTGAAAAAAATCATTTCAAATGGCATGACATGCACAGACCGCTTCCCGAGTTGTCGACGTTAAGCATGGGGTCGGGTATGGCCGGCATCTCTTTTCTCTTTGCCGCCAAAGTCAGGTGGTTCTTTTTGTCATAGGGCACGTGGCATGTAACACAGCTTATCCTGCCCGATACGAGACGGAGCGCCGGGTCGAGTTCCGAGGGTTTCACGAGAGCCGGAACTCTGGCGGCAAGCCCCACATAGTCAACGCCAACGGGGTGGTCATGGCCGGGGCCGCCGACAACATGCACACTTTCAGCTGTAACGTCAGCCTCATGGCAACTTATACATTCAATGGACGCCCTGTCGAGAACGATGTCCGCGGCAGACGTCGGGCCTGGAAAAGACATAACCGCGCCAAGGTAGACAAACATGGCGGCAAAGAGAAAACCTCCACCGGTCTCAGGCAAAAACCTCATAAAAAACACCCCATTTGAATTTTCCGGCTAAAAAGCATAATTCACGCCGACTGTTACGTATAAAGAATTCCAGTTGACCTCGTTGATTTGAGTATCCATAATAGTGCCGTTGGAAAAGTAAGTCCTGTCCACACCCACATCGGTCTGCCAGTCCTGGTACTCGAACCCAGCGTCCGCCGACCATCCGTCGGCGAAGAGGTATTGGAGAGAAGCGGACAAAAGCACCCCGGAACCGTCCGCCCTGTGTTCAAAACTCCTGGGGTGCTGAAAATCGCTCCTCAGGTTCCAGTCACCAACCCCCAGGTAGTCGGCCAGGTGGTACTCGAATGTGCCGTTAAAGACGATCTTCTCAAACATGAAAGAAAGGTCCGTGCCGAACCACGGCCCCATCCAACGCGCCCTGTAAACGGAGTTGAGCCCCGGGAATGGACCGCTAAGCGGTATGGTCTGAAAACCGTCCGTGAGGGTGAGGTTTTGTTTGTGGTATGAATAACCTATCAAGGGGGCTATCTCGAGCCTGCCTCCGATGAAAGGTATGGCAGTTGCGACACCCACCCCGGCCGACGCGTCCCAGAGTGTCCCGTTGTCAACACCGTTGTCAGACCTTGAAAATTCGATCGTCCTGTTGTCTCCGAGGTAGTCAGAGTCCCGCACCCCACCGGCCATTATCAGCCCGCCCTGGAAACTCCCTCTCACGTAAATCCTCTCAAGTATATGGAGTTTCGTCCCGGCCTTTAATTGAAAGGTCTCGAGGTCTTTCCATGCAAGTTCCGACAGGATGTTGGGGTTGGCCCCGCTTGCGTCTCCCGCTATATTCCAATCCAGGTTGTCGACCCTGTACCCTGCGTCAAAACTGAACTCCGCACTGAATAGTTGAGCGGCCAGGGCGCTCTCGGAAATAAAGAAGAAGTATAAAAATAGTATGGTTAAAAATGGGTAACACTTCTTTTTTATAGTCAACCCTTCAAATAACCTCCCTTTGAATTTCCGATGCGCCCTTTCGAGGCGGACTCGCAGCCTACCTTTTGGCAGGCACACCGCCCGGCTTTTTGCGGACTCAGTCCGTGAAGATACCGTACTTCGTCTCTGAAATCTCCTCGGACCTGCACACAGGGCACCTTCCCGGCGTCGTCAACCTGCCTCTCTTTTTAAAGACAAAACCGCAGTGCAGACACCCGGAAGGCTCGACAACGAAACGCCGCGGCCTGTGGAGAGACTTCGCCACGTGAGGGAGATGCTCAAGGACTTCCTTTTCCCTTATTGAGACGGCCTTTGATATTTCCTTCGCCGTCATCATCCGTTCCATTAAAACCGCGGTTATCTCCTGACGGACGGTCCTGGATTCAGATATCACTGGTTCCCGCTAAAAAAATATGAGATTACAGAGAAAGTCCTTTCGCCGGAAAATTAAGTCTAACATAGAGAAAAAATGACGGGAAGTTTTTTTTACGTTCAGGCTGAAACAGGAGAAAAAAGCATAAAAAGCCAGCGTGTTACCGCACCAGCCCCTTTAGTTTTTCAAGGAGCCTTACGAGGGCCAGCGTGTCCATGCGGCAGTATTCGAGGAGGTCTTTTTTCACGGCGGCTTTTTTTCTCTCTTCCATCTCCACGAGCCTCTTGTAAGCGATGGAGGCCTCTGCGCCGTCTTTTATTTCAAGCCCGCTATAATCGAGGCCGTCAAGGAGCGCCGGAAGGACTTTCTTGAGCGAAAAACTCCCCTCCATCTCCCTTGTGTAATAATACCTCTTTTTAAACGGCACCATGAGGTCGAGGAGATTTTCGCTTATGGCAATAAGCCCTTCCCTGTAAAGGGGGAAATCCTCTGCGAGTTTCTTTAAGACCCTTCGCTCGAAACTCATATTGTAAGCGATAACGCATGCGTCAGGAGGTATTGCCGCGGTTAACGCCCTTGCCAGCTCCCGCCTTTCGTCAACGCCCTCTCTCGCTAGAAACTCATCATGGCGCAGAGGCGCGCCTTCTGACTCAATCGAATGGACTGAATACTGGAAGGGTATCTGTTCGTATGGCGATGTCCCGTCAAAGGGGGGCACGGCGTCGCTGAAGGTCTCGAAGTCGAGAAAATACAAGGGGTATCTTATCTTCTTGAGAAACCCCTTTATGGCCCCCCTGTCCATGGTGACAACGCCCCCGAGCTCGGCCTCCACCTGCATCCTCTGGGCCTGGTTCAATTCGTCGTTTACGAGGTCCTTGAAACTTATCTTTCCCTCACTATAAAAAGCGAACTTGTCCACCCCCCTGCCCCGAAGGTCGAATACGGATTTTTGAGGTATATGGGCCCAGCAAAGGGGTATGAAATCGCACTCATAGGGGTCGGTGCACCATGGGCCTATATCAACGCCGGGGCACGGGCCTTCGAGGGCTTCCCTCATCTCCGAGAGTTTTTTCGCGACTCCGCGGACCTTTGTACCGGCATCAAAGGTAAGGTCGTTGACGTTAAAAAGCCCCAACACGTCTATATCCCCCCTCCGGACATAACGGTTATTTATGGTTACGAGGTAGGCGCCTGAAAGGGCGAGCCCCGTGCCCCGCAGCACGTAGGACTGTATGGCGAGGTCATCAACATGGACATCTTTTACCGAGGTGGAACTCTTTACCTCGTATATCCCCCAGCCCCTTTCACCCTTCCTGAGTATATCGACCATTACTAATACGTCGTCAAACCTGAAAGAGGCCTCGTATATAACCGCCTCTCCGCCAAGGATAAAGCGCTCCGTCTCGCTTACCATGTGGTCGAGGTTTTTTCTGTAGCGCACCTCGACTCCACCGGGGAAGAGTCCTCTGGCGAGCCTTCCCACTTCTTCTCCGGTCCTGAAGATTTCGAGCCGTTGGGCGTCGGGCGGGGCCGCCTCGCCGGGCTTGTTCTTCAGGAGCCAGAGGGCCTTTTTGCACTGAAGGCCCCGGAGGAATTGGGACTTGGAGAGAAATATCCTCATGAGATTAGTATACGTTATGAACGGATTTTTATCAAAAGGGGTGATATTAAAAACAGAGATGCCGCGGAGGCTGCGGGAGGCCGAAGGAAAGGACTGCGGGGTAAAGAACTTCTAAAGTTTATAGCCTATATTTCTTAAAAGGGCTTTTCTCTCCTTCACGTCCTCTTCGCCCTCCACCCCCATAGAAGAAAAGCCGTCTATTACGCCGAGGACCCCTCTGCCCTGTCCGCTCTCAGCTAATATCACTTCGAGGGGGTTAGCCGTAGCGCAGAAAACCCCGCATACCTCTGGCACGCTCTTTACTGCGTTCAAGACGTTTACGGGGAAGGCGTTTTTCAGAAAGATTATAAATACGTGGCCAGCTGACAGGAGCAGGGCGTTTTCTTCAGCCAGCCTTTCAAGTTCATCGTCAGTGCCCGTCACCCTTACGAGGCACGGCCCCGAAGACTCGCAGAAGGCGAGGCCGAATTTTATACCCGGCACCGTACCGACGAGCGCCTCGTGAATGTCCTCAACGGTCTTTATGAAGTGGGATTGCCCGAGGATGAGGTTAATACCCCCCGGGTTTTTAATGGCGACCTTCTTTATCTCAAGCCCCTCTTCCATCTCTTGGCCTCAATGTGTTTCAGTTAAGTATCCTCGGGGCGCGTAAAAAAGTCAAATCTTTCATTCAATTTTTTCATTCAGCAGGCGGGGCTTTTGCCCGCAAGGGGGCGCTACAGCCTTCTTACTATTTTGGCGTAGAGGTCGGGCAGGGCCGTTACCAGTTTCTCGGCCCCGGCAAGGACAGCGTAATTTTTCCTGCCGAAGAGACGCTCCAGATAATCCCCGGCTGTGCTGTCCACTGTGAGGCAGAACGGTATTATGCCCGCCCTTTCAGCCTCTTTCACAGCCATGCGCGTATCCTCTATACCGTAGCGCCCCTCGTAACAGTCCACGTCGTTGGGCTTTCCGTCGGATATTATAAAGAGGAGTTTTATGGCGGAAGTCTCTTTTTTCAGGGTTTCAGCGGCGTGCCTTATGGCTGGGCCCATCCTCGTGTACTGAAGCGGCACCAGCGAGCCTATCCTTCCCCTCACATCGTCATTGTACGGCTCGTCAAAGCTCTTGATATGGAAAAACCGGCACTTCGTGCGTTTCTGGCCTGAAAAACCATATACCGCGTACCTGTCCTTGAGACTGCTCATGGCCTCGGAGAGTATGACAAGGGCCTCTTTTTCATGGTCTATGACCCTCTTTGAGCCAACCCATGTGTCGGTGGACATGCTCAAGTCAACAAGAAATAGTGCGGAAAGGTCCCTTGCCTCCCTCCTGTATTTTATATAGACCTTTTCATCGGGCGTCCTGCCCGCCTTTATATCCCCGAGGGCCTCGACTACCGCATCAACATCGATTAACTCTCCCTCTGTCTGTCTCTTGACGAACTTTATTTCCGGCGTCAGGGCCTCGAACCGGCGTCTCAGTTCCTTTATCGTCCCGCGGCTCTCCCTCATGACGGTATCCACGAACCCCCGCCCCTCCGGCTCCACCGTCGTCTCAAAGACCGTTGAATAATCGTCTCTGAAAAGACCCTTCCGCCAGTCCCATTCATGGTAAGTATAGACATCCACGTCCTTTTCCGCCTTCGTTGCGACCTCCGGGGAGAGATTGTCCTTTTCCAACTCGGCGTCGAAAAAGTTGGATGTGGACCTCTTAATCTCCGCCGTTACGATCTCTTCCATTTCCTCGGCCTTCTTGTCCATCCCCTCTTCGGGGTCGTCGTCAAAGGGACGCCTTACGTTTACGAAATCAGCCCAGG